>CALWWH010000166.1 GCA_944385195.1 uncultured Oscillospiraceae bacterium
GACCCTGCGGGGCTGTGGCCTGGAGCATGTGGATTATTTCCTCCTCAACGAGCTGGAGGGCGCAGCCCTCAGCGGCCTCCCCCGGGAGACGGATCCGGACAGGATCTGCGACGGCCTTCTGGCCGTATATCCCTCCGCCCGGGTGGTTCTGACCCTGGGCGGCGACGGGGCGCTCTACGCCGACGGGCGGGAACGGCTCCGGCAGAGAGCTTTTTCCGTGCCGGTGGTAGACACCACTGCCGCCGGGGATACCTTTACCGGGTACTTCCTCACCAGCATCCTGGAGGGGGAGAGTCCTGCACGGGCAATGGAGACCGCCGCTTTGGCGGCGGCCATTGCCGTGGGACGGCCCGGAGCGTCCCCCTCCATCCCCCTGCGGGAGGAGGTGGAACAGGCCCGGCGCGCACGCCTTGGATAAGCGCGTCTTTCGGCTGACAGCTCCGCGGTGATCCCGGCCATAGGTGCCGGTGTGAGAAACTGGGATGAAGCAGCCCCGGCTGGCGACCCGTCCTGCCGGGGGCATCTGGGGAACCGGGAGCGTCTGGAGGGCAGAAAAACAGCGCGGACAGCGCCTGCACAGACATCAAAGAGAATAAGAGGGGCGATATGTGGTTCACATATCGCCCCTCTTCAGCGGTTGGCGCACAGGAACGGAGCAGGAAAAACCGGGATGCGGGGATCGTTGCCGGAAGCACGTGAGCTGGCTGAGGCAGTGCTGTTCTTTCCCGCGACGTTTTGCACGGTACAGGGCCTGATGGGCCGTTTCATGCAGAGGCTCATAGGGGATGTCGCCGCAGTTCGCCCGGCACCCGCCGGCATTGCAGCCAGCGCCGGTGGGTTGCCGCGTCACGTGAGCGCGTTTACAGACCGGATCAGGAATTCCACGGCAGTGGCCCCCGGGTGGACAGCGGGATGGCGAATCATCCTCGCTGATGATATTGCATGGGTATTCATAAAAACCCCCGGCACAGGGAATCCCTGTGCCGGGGGTGCTTCTCATTTTTCAGCGGCGCAGGCCGCCGGAAGATTACACGAAGCTGTAAGTGCCGCCCAGGCCCTTGTCCAGAGCCCGCTTATAGACGATGCCGGCCACAGCAATATCCATGGCGCCGGTGCCGATGGGGATGCAGACGATGCGCTCGTTGGCAGCGTCAGTTACAGGCTTGGCGCCCACGGCCACTTCGCCGATGGTGGCATAGATGCCGCTCTCGTCCAGCTTGCCGTCCTCCACGACGTCATGGAGAGCGCCGCGGTGCAGGCACTGGCCGATGTGGTCGACGATGATCTTGTCAGCCTTCAGCAGCAGCTCATCCTCGCACTCGGTGTAGGAGCCCATGGGGAACACGATCTGGCCGGGCTTGATCCAATCATTCTTGATGTACTTGTCCTTGGACTGGGTGAAGCAGACAATGATGTCGCCCACAGAGGCGTCCTTGGGATCGTCGCAGACAATGATGTCGCCCTTGACATAATCCTTCATGTCTTCCTTGAACTTCTCGGCAGCAGCCTTGGAGATGTCATAGACCCGCATCTCCTTGATGTCGAACAGCTCGGCGAAAGCCATGGTCTGCATGTGGCCCTGCATGCCGGCGCCGTACAGGCCCATGGTGATCTCCTTGCCGGGATGCATGTACTTGGAGGCGACAGCGGCCTGGGCGCCGGTGCGCAGGTTGGTGATCAGAGCGCCATCCATGGCAGCCTTGAACTCGCCGATGTGGGGATCAATCAGCAGGATCATGGCGGTGACATAGGGCAGCCCCATCTCACGCCGCTTGCCCAGGAAGCCACCGGCCCACTTGATGCCGGCGATGTCCTCCCAGCCGATGTAGGCGGGCATGGCATTCATGAAACCGTGATAGGGGGGATACTCCGCAGTCTCACCCAGATCCAGGTTGACCTTGGTGGGGTTGATCGTGGTGCCTTCACCAAAGCCCACAAAGGTCTTGTCGACAATCTCCACGACTTCCTTCATGGTGATCAGGCTGGAAATCTGCTCCTGGCTCAGCAACAGGGTCTCGTGTTTCATGTTTTCCATTCTTGACACTCCTTTTTAAAAATAGTTGGGAAGCTACTTGGAATGCGCATTGACACCCTTCTCCACAGCGGCGCAGGGGATGTTTCCGGCAGCCCGTCAAAGAGGGCGGTCACACCCAGACCACAAGGGAACGGGTAAAGCCGAGTGCCGGCAGCGGCGAAGAGGGAAGCCTGACCGCCGATATTCCGGGCAATCCCACCGGACAGACTGTTCGGCATGGAAATCTGCTGCTGAGAACAGCCGGCCGGCAGAGAACGCCAAAGGCCAGGATCGCGGCGATCAAAGCTGCCAGTGCATGGCCTCTGCCTGTACAGTCCCCAATCCCTGGGCGGACCGGTGAGCCCACGAGACAGCGGCAAAAATCATGCACGATATCTAACATAAACTAAACCACACCGGGCGGGATTTGTCAAGATGTATCAATAAGTTATTTTTATAACAACTCAAACCATAAGCGAGGTTTGCCTTGACTGCCTGCCGGTAAAGCGTGTATGATGGTTTCAAGAAGTAAAAAAGGGGACTATGCAGCACAGTTTGCCCGGACGAAAGCGGAGAGAAGAGGGGAAGAGAATGGTGGCGGTTTTGGTAAGGCAGCAGGTCTATCAGGCGATTAAACGGCGGATCCTGAATGGGGAGTACGCATTTGGGGAGAAGTTGAACATCGACGCGCTGTGCAAAGAGCTCTCTGTCAGCAATTCCCCTGTGCGCGAGGCACTCTCCCTGCTGGTAAACGACCAGCTGGTGGTTCTGCGGCCCAATACGGGGGCCCATGTGGTCCAGCTAAACGCAAAATTCTACAATGAGCTGACAGATGCGGTGAATACGCTGCTCCTGGGCGCCTATGAAATCTGCTGCCGCCGGAAGAAGAAAGAACTGCTGCTCAGCCAGCTGCGGGAGCAGATGGCACAGCTGGAGCATGCTGCGGAGGAGGAGAGCGAGCGGGAGAGAATATACGCGATTCTCCGATTTGACCGCTGCTTCGTCACCGCGACAGAGAACAAGAGAAGTATCGCCATGTTTGACAAGGAGATCGACCTCCTCTACCTGGCATACATCTACAACCACCAAAACCGGACCATCGATTGGGCGCGCAATATCGAGCGCAGCAGGGTGCTGATTCATGCTGTCAGCGGAAATTACCACCAGCTTGTAAGGAATATCCTCTGCGAACGCTCCAATCCCCACGTCGCGGATTGACGGGCCGGCAGCCCGCTCCATACGGTGGATTCTCACCGACGGAGCGGGCTGCCATCTTTCCGGATCGGCAATCTGGCCCCGGGGGATTGTATCCGCCGGGGAAGTGCTGGCGGCAGACGCTGGATGTGCGCGATATGGAGACGTTTAATTGAATAAATGAATTTTTCCAGAAAACATTGGGGGATTTGCGAATTGTATTGCCGGACAGCGACCGATATAATTTAGAAAAGAAATTCAGAGACTGGAGGGATTTCAGTGCTGACTCTGCAGATGATCCGCGAGGCCCAGGAGGCCCTGCGGGATGTTGCCCGGCGTACGCCGCTGGATCGG
>CALWWH010000167.1 GCA_944385195.1 uncultured Oscillospiraceae bacterium
GACGTTTTCGGTCAGGGGCTGAAGGCTCTCGGGGGCCCGGCGGGTGAAGATGGCGGCCAGCTCCATGTCAGGGTTATGCCGGATGGCGCATTCGATGCCGCGGCCCAGGTTGCCGTAGCCCATGATACCGATACGAATACTCATACGAATTCCTCCTAATTATTCTCCGAACTGTGCTGCCGCGGTTTTGAGCATCTCGCGGATGGGCAGTTGGTAGGGGCAGCGGCTCTCGCATACGCCGCACTCGACGCAGGCAGAGGCCTTGACAGGGAAGGCGCTGTAGCGCGCCCTGGCCCAATCTTCCAGCCCGTAGCGGGTCAGGTAGCCCTGCATGAGGAAGGTGCCGGAGATGTTGATGCCCACGGTGCAGGGGGCGCAGTAGTCGCAGCGGCGGCAGAAGCGGGTGCCCAGCTGCTCGCGGATGGCGGCCATCTTGGCCTGCTCCTCAGCGCTCAGGGCAGAGCGGTCCTCCACGGCTGCGAGGTTTTGGGCAATCTCCGCCTCGGTGGCCATGCCGGGGATGGTGACGGTGAGATCCGGGTTGCTGACCTGGAAGCGCATCGCCAGGGCCGCGTCCTCAATGGCGCCGCCGGCCAGGGGCTTCATGGCGATGAAGCCGATGTTTTGTGCTGCGGCCCTGCGAATGAGATCCTCGCCCTGGGTCTCGACGATGTTGTAGGGGAACATGATGGTCTCTACCCAGTCCAGAGATAAGGCTCGCTCGAAAACGTCGGCAGAGTGAGCAGTGAGGCCGATATGACCGATCTTGCCGGCGGCCTTGGCCTCCCTCAGCGCTTCCAGCGCGCCGCCGGGGGCGCAGACCTGGTCCAGCTGGTCCAGGCTGGGGTTGTGGACCTGGTACAGGTCGATGTATCCGGTGCGCAGATTGGACAGGCTGGTCTGGATGTCTGATGCCATGGCCTCCCTGGTGCGGGCCATGCTCTTGGTGGCCAGGATGAACTGGTCACGGATGCCCTCCAGCGCCTGGCCCAGGTAGCTCTCGCTGACGGTGTAGCCGCGGGCGGTGTCAATGTAGTTTACGCCGGCCTGCTGCAGCTGGCGCATGAGGGGCTTGACCCGCTCGCTGTCAATGCGCTGGATGGGTATGCCGCCAAAGCCAAGACGGGAGACCCGCAGGCCGGTTTTGCCCAGGATGCGATACTCCATAAGCTGTTACCTCCCTGATAATTTATATTGTGCGTATTATAGCGCATTTTACCGTATTTGGCAAGCGCGCACTTTCTCACCCGGTTGTGCGCAAGTGATATATTATATCAGGAAAAGCAGCGCTGGATTTAGGCACAATCCAGCTTGACAATTTCTTAGCAGTGTATTATTATATAAATGCTATCATAGGGTAGTTTGGATTAGTCGAAAACAGACGCCAAAATGCGCCTGTAAATAGAGCAAAAATTATATTTTCAAAGGAGTTAATACACGATGGCAGAGTTGAACCTGAATCAGTATGGCATCACTGGTACCACTGAGATCATCCATAACCCCTCTTATGAAGTCCTCTTTGAGGCTGAGATGGACCCCTCCCTGCAGGGTTACGAAAAGGGCCAGCTGACCGAGCTGGGCGCCGTGAACGTCATGACCGGCATCTACACCGGCCGCTCCCCCGACGACAAGTATATCGTCATGGACGAGAACTCCAAGAACACCGTTTGGTGGACCTCCCCCGAGTTTAAAAACGACAACCATCCCATGAGCGAGGACGTCTGGGCCACTGTTAAGGACTTGGCCATCAAGGAGCTGTCCAACAAGAAGCTGTACGTGGTCGATGCCTTCTGCGGCGCCAACCACGACACCCGCATGAACGTCCGCTTCATCGTCGAGGTCGCATGGCAGGCTCACTTTATCAAGAACATGTTCATCGTCCCCTCTGAGGAAGAACTGGCTACCTTCAAGCCCGACTTCGTGGTCTACAACGCCTCCAAGGCTGCCGTTGAGAACTACAAGGAGCTGGGCCTGCACTCCAGCACCTGCGTTGCCTTTAACATCACCTCTCGCGAGCAGGTCATCCTCAACACCTGGTACGGCGGCGAGATGAAGAAGGGCCTGTTCTCCATGATGAACTACTACCTGCCCCTGCGCGGCATCGCTTCCATGCACTGCTCCGCCAACACCGATATGAACGGCGAGAACACTGCTCTGTTCTTCGGCCTGTCCGGCACCGGCAAGACCACCCTGTCCACCGATCCCAAGCGCCTGCTCATCGGCGATGACGAGCACGGCTGGGACGACAACGGCGTGTTCAACTTCGAAGGCGGCTGCTACGCCAAGGTCATCGGCCTGGATGCCGAGTCTGAGCCCGACATCTTCAACGCCATCAAGCGCAACGCTCTGCTGGAGAACGTCACCGTCGACGCCAATGGCAAGATCGACTTCGACGACAAGTCCGTCACCGAGAACACCCGTGTTTCCTACCCCATCACCCACATCACCAATATCGTCAAGCCCGTCTCCGCTGCTCCCGCTGCGAAGAACGTCATCTTCCTCTCCGCTGACGCATTCGGCGTCCTGCCCCCTGTCTCCATCCTGACCCCCGAGCAGGCTCAGTACTACTTCCTGTCCGGCTTCACCGCCAAGCTGGCTGGCACCGAGCGCGGCATCACCGAGCCTACTCCCACCTTCTCCGCCTGCTTCGGCCAGGCCTTCCTGGAGCTGCACCCCACCAAGTACGGTGAGGAGCTGGTCAAGAAGATGGAAGCCAACGGCGCTAAGGCATAC
>CALWWH010000168.1 GCA_944385195.1 uncultured Oscillospiraceae bacterium
CTGGAAGAACAAACAAACTGAAAGGGGCTCATTACAAATGGAAATGGCGAAAATCCACGTAATCAATCACCCGCTGCTGCAGCATAAGGTCTCTGTCCTGCGTGACAAGAACACCGGTGTTAAAGAATTCCGCGAGATCGTCGGCGAGATCGCAAGCCTGATGTGCTACGAGGCAACCCGCGATCTGCACACGGAGGACGTTGAGATTGAGACGCCCATCTGCAAGGCCACCGTTAAGATGATTGCCGGCAAAAAGATAGCCATCGTACCCATCCTCCGAGCAGGAATTGGCATGGTCGACGGCATCACGGCGCTGATCCCCAATGCAAAAGTTGGCCACATCGGTTTGTACCGTGATCCAGAGACCCACGAGCCCGTCAAATACTACTGCAAGATGCCATCCGACATCGCCGAGCGGGATGTGCTGATCGTTGACCCCATGCTGGCCACCGGCGGCAGCGCCGTGGCAGCCATCAACTTTATGAAGGAATACGGCTGCAAAAACATCAAGATGATGAACATCCTGGCCGCTCCCGAGGGCATTGAGAACGTTGTCAAGCATCACCCTGAGGTGGATATCTATGTCGCTGCCATTGACCAGGGCCTAAATGAGAATGCTTACATTGTCCCTGGCCTCGGCGATGCCGGCGACCGTATCTTTGGCACGAAGTAAATTGCATATAGCAAGCCGACCGGCGTGACGAAATTGTTGCGCCGGTCGGCTTTTGCTGCGTGCAGAGGTTGGAGCAAAGGAAATCAGACAGTTGCCTCAGCTGGCAGTGATCAGCAGCGCAACCAGCTGCGCCATGGTTGCCAGCTCGTCGACACTGGTATGTTCATTGATTCCGTGAATTTCGTGCATGCCGGGGGCGATCACGATGCCATTAAAGCCCTGCCTACAGTAGATATTGTTGTCGCTGCCGCCGCAGGAACGAGTCAGCACGGGCTGCAAACCAAGGGCCTCACAGGCGGCCTCAAAGCGCTTGACCACGGGATGAGCCGGATCAATCTGATAGGCCTCATAGGAGAAGATGACCTCCAGATCTACGCTCCCGCCGAACTCGGCGGCGGTTTTCTCAAAGACGGTTTTCATCTCCTCGATGCGGGCGTCGGCCTTCTCGGGAGCAAGGGAGCGAACCTCGCACTCCAGATAACACTTGGCGGGGACGATGTTGGTTGCGCCGTCCACGTGCATGATGCCGAGGTTGGAAGTGGTGTCTGCGTCCAGGCGGCCCCAGGCGAGACGGCTTATGGCGGTGGAGGCAATGACGGCAGCGTTGATGCCCAGCTCCGGGCTCAGCGCCGCGTGGGCCGCGCGGCCGTGGACGGTGGCAATAAAACGGTAGGAGCGCGGTGCGGCGATGACGGCTGTGCCGAGGGGGCCGTCGACGTCGAGGATATACCCCTCCTTGGCCTCTACACGGCTAAAGTCAAACTCCTTGGCTCCGCGCAGCTTTTTCTCCTCCGAGACACTGAGAATAATTTCAATGGGGCGGTGGGGTTTGCCGTTTTTCAGTACGGAGCGGATACCCTCGAAGATTTCGACGATGCCGGCGACGTCGTCGGCGCCCAGGACCGTGTCCCCTGCGGCGTGAATGGTGCCGTCAGGGTCAACACTGATGCGTTTGCCAAGGCAGGGAATGACAGTGTCTGTGTGGGCCGAGAACAGCACAGGCGTACCGACGCCGGACAGTTTGGCGTAGAGGTTGCCGCAGTTGCCGCCGAGGGCCCTGCCGGCGTGGTCTTCTTCGACGCTGAAGCCCAAATTTCGCAGTACCTGGGCGCAATAATCCGCCACCGGACGTTCAAAGCCGGTGGGTGCGTCCATGCTGGCGAGCGTGATGAATTCTTCCGTGAGACGTTTGCGATCGATCATGATATTCTCTCCTTGTAGGGTCAGATCTCTGGGATGGGTTCTTCCGGCGGGAGTTGATCCAGATCTGTGTCAATGGTGGATGACGCAGGATCTTCGGGCAGATCCTCGTTGAGGGGCTCCGGCGTCGGGTCAGGGCAGGCAGGATACTCATCGACCGGCCAGGTGTAGTTGACCATATCCTCATCATAGAGCGGAGCGTATACGTGCACATCGTTGATGAGGCCCTGGGCGATGTCGATGTGGCACCACTGATCGTTATAGTAGACCATGTTCCAGTACCAAAGACTGCCCTCATAACTGCCTTCGACGGTAAAACAGGGGATGTTCAGCTCGTTGCACAGCAGCTGTGTGGCCATGGAGAATCCCAGACTGTTGCTGTATTCGTTGACAAGAGCATTGTAAGCGTTGGAGAACAGGGAAGATCCCTCGCCCATATATGTTACATGATCATAAAACCAACGGTAGAGCTGCTGGACGCGCAGATCCTCCCGCGAGTAGAGGGAAAGGGACTGGATCACCTCAGCGGTTTTTTGCTTTAGGGATTCCTGCCGGGAGCGCATTGTCAATGCGTCGTGTTGGTGGGAAAAGCTGAACTCAATGATCCGCTGAATACCGCTGGAGGGGAAAATCTGCACGCTGAGGCTTGGCTCGCAGATGCCTAGCTCAGGATGCTCCAAAAACAGACGGTGCAATACTGCCGTCGGGTCGAAGTCCTGGTAATTGGAGACGCGGATGGCCGCATAATACTGGAGCGTGGTCAGAAGCGTTTCCAGCTCAGCTTCTACGCCGTAGGTGTTGCTGCAATAGAGCAAATCGTCAATCAGACTTGTATCGATACGGAAGGTTGTGTAGATATAAAGCTCGTAGTAAGAGACGATATGCGCGTAGTCATAGGTCATATAATCGACTGCGTAAGCGCCGAGCGGATCGTTGTGACTGACCTCGTAGACTGCGTTGGCAAGGTCGGAAACCACATTGCCATCGTAAGTGTAGATGCGGATAACGCCATAGTCTGAGCCTGTCTGGACAAAGCTCAAAATGGCGTTTTTGAGCCCGAGGTAGTTTTCAGCCGTCAATGCATCAGAGTGCTGATCGACTTCAAACTGTTCTTCATGAGCAGAGATAGAGCTATATTCTTTGTTCAGCTGCGCATGACAGCCGCAGAGCAGCAGCAGTGCAATCAATAACCATAAAAGACGGACCGTTTTCATCAACGATCACTCCTTTAATCTTCAGCAGAAAGTGTGTCCATCGTGACCTGAGGCTGCTCTGCGTCCTCAGGACGCAAAATCGCACCGGCAGAGGGGATGGACTTGGCGCGGTACCGGGACTCATTTGCAAGACCGGCGCCTTCAAGAGGCGCGACCTTAGTCAGAAGTTGGTTCTTGCGCAAGGACAGGACTTGTACGCCCTGGGTCGAGCGAGTGGTTTTCTCCGCCAATTGTGCAGATGCAAAGATCAATGCGCGGCCGTCACTGGAGTAGAGCACCAGTTCCTGCTCTTCGGGCAGGTGAACAATCTCCACCAGTGGGCTCTTATCGCTGTAAGCGCCAGTCAGACGTTTGCGGTTGGTTTTGGTGGCGTAGCTGGAAAGGAGAACC
>CALWWH010000169.1 GCA_944385195.1 uncultured Oscillospiraceae bacterium
CCGGGCCTTTTCCTTTTTTTTAATTTTTTTTTTTAGTTAAAGCACGTATACACAGGAGGATACAAATAAAAACCGAACGCCCCGGGACGTACGATTTTTATTTGCTTGCTCAGTTGGGTGCGGCGACCTTGGAGTCCACATGCATGCCCATGCCAGCGGTATGGGCAGAGACCTCAGAGGCAAGATAGAGCACTGCATTGGCCACTTCCTCAGGCTTGGCGTAGCGCTTATCCATAGCGTAGCTCCCCGCCAGCATTGCCATAGCCTCCTCGTGGGTCATGGTATCGCCAAAGAAGTCCTTTTCTATGCGCAGCATCATGGGGGTGTCCACAGGGCCAGGGCAGACGTAGTTCACATGCACACCCACGGGGCCCAGCTCCATAGCGATGCACTTGGTCAGACCGGCCACCGCGTACTTGGAGGACACATAGGCGCTGTTGCCTGCCGTCGGCTCATATGCCGCCGCAGAGGCAACCACCACCACGGCTCCGGACTGCTTCTCAATGAGGGTAGGCGCCGCATACTTCATCATGAGCATGACGGCAAACACGTTGAGCATATAGGTCTTCTGGAAAAGCTCCAGGGTCATGTCCTGCACAGGATGCGCCTTGCCTTCGTAGCCGGCGTTGGGCACGACGATATCGATCGTCCCGAATTTCGCTTTCGCCCCTTCGACAAAATTCTTGATATCGTCCTCGTTATTCATATCGGCCACAAAGCCCGCCACCTGGCCGCTCTGCGCTGCCAGCTCCGGAAGAAGCGCGTCAATTTTTTCCTGGCTTGTGGAGGAAAACGCAACCTTCGCGCCCTCGGCGAGAAAGCCCTTGACAATGGCGGTTCCGATGCCGCCGGTGCCGCCTGTGACTAAGACAACCTTGTTTTTCAGTTTGAGATCCATGACTGAGCTCCTCCTTTTGTTTTGATTTCCTAATTTTTCTTATACTTATTTCGCTCTTATTGACGTAAATAAGCTCAAAATAAGTCTAAAAATATTCTATCACTTTTGCAGATAAAAGTCAAGCGCATCACCCCCCGATCAGGCCCCGTTTGGCCGTGTGAAAGGAGGATTTGGCCGCAGAAAAAACCAGAGGCCATCAGGGTAACATTTGTTCAAGCAGACGAATCGTCCTCCCCCGACGGTAGGCAGGGGCTTTGGCGCGGCTGGCGCCGGGGATTGCCGAGGTTTGCAGCACCCCCAGCTTTATATAAATTTTACATTTTTTTAACCGCTTTCTGGTGGCTTAGCGCTTTGAGATTGGGTATCCTATTTAAGAATATGCGCAAAAGCAGCACAAGGTCCGAGCATTTGACACGGCGTTTTGCCGCCTGGACAGGCCCATCCCCTGCCGGGCAAGGCGAAAGCGCGTAAGGCCGTCCGCCGCTCAGATCTTGGCTATGGCACAAACAGGAGGTTCAAATGTGGGCAATCATTGATATTGGCTCCAATACGATCCGGCTGGTGATCTATGTCATAGAACAGGGCCAGCCGCGGCCGATGCTGAACAAAAAATACGCCGTAGGACTGGCAGGGTATGTCGACCAGACGAATCGGATTCAGGACGAAGGCGTCCAGGTCTTATTGGAAGCGCTGACGGAAATCAAAACGATTCTGGACCACATTCGTCCCCAGTGCGTCTTCCCCTTCGGCACCGCCGCCCTGCGCAACAGCGCCAACGGAGCGGAAATCGTTTCGCTGATCAGACAGCGCTGCGGGCTGGACATCCGAATCCTGACCGGTGAAGAAGAGGCGGTGTTTGACTACTACGGCGCCCAGCAGGACGGAATCGGCCAGAGCGGACTGCTGGTCGATGTGGGCGGCGGCAGTACGGAGCTGACGTATTTCAAAGACCGCAAGGTTCTATACGGGCTTTCCATCCCCCTGGGCTCGCTCAACCTGTACAAATCCCAGGTAGAGGGGCTGATTCCCACGCTCAAAGAAGCCCGCCGCATCAAAAAAGTGGTCGGTGGAGCGCTCTGTCAGCTTCCCCTGTCGGCAGACCAGCTGGCGGGGCAGCCCATTTACAGCGTCGGCGGCACCGCCCGCACCGCGCTCAAGCTCATGCAAAAGCGCTATGGGCTCGGCGGGTCGAATGCCTACACCCGGGCCCAGCTCAAGCAGTTCCTCCTGGAGCTTGAAAACGATCCCAGGGACTTGACGCAGTATATCCTCCGCACAGCGCCGGAACGAATCCACACCCTCATCCCCGGCCTGCTGGTGTTCCAGACCGTCTCTAAACAGTATCAATCCGGCAGCTTCATCACCAGCCGCTACGGCGTGCGGGAGGGGTATTTAGTCCACTGCCTGGAGCAAAAGGGGGTTCTATCATGAATGAACTGTACAAAAAAGGCTTCACCCAAAACCGGGAGCTGTCCTGGCTGCGCTTTAATGACAGAGTCTTATCCGAGGCTATGGACGAGTCGGTCCCGCTGCTGGAGCGGCTGAAGTTCATCGCCATCTTTAGCAGCAACCTGGATGAGTTTTTCATGATCCGGGTGGGCAGTCTTTTCGACATTCTCAGCGTCGGCGACGGCACGGTCGATAACAGGTCCGGCATGACGCCGGAAGAGCAGCTCAAAGTGATTTTTGCCGCGGTGGCTCCTTTATATAGAAAGCGCGACCAGGTCTTTCAGGAGGTTGAACATCAGCTGCGCGCCTACGGCATCACCCATCTGCCCTATGACCAGCTGGAAAAATCCGAACGAAAAACCGTCCGGCAATATTACGAGGCCTTCATACAGCCGGTGCTCTCCCCGCAGATTATCGACACCCACCACCCCTTCCCCCACCTGGCCAACGGCGTCATCCACGTGGGGGTTAAGATCCAGCACAAAAACCGGGAGGTCTTCGGCGTGGTTCCAATGCCGGCCTCGCTGCCCGCGCTTTTTTACCTTCCGGGCAGCCAGACGCGGTATATCCGCTTGGAAAACATTGTCTTGGAATATGCCGATCAGTTGTTTTCCCCCTTCACGGTTCTGGAAAAGGTCTTGTTTCGCGTGACCCGCAATGCCGATGTCAATCCCGATGACGAGGTCTTTGCAGACGAATCGGATTTTCGCCAGCGGGTGAAAAAAGCGCTCCACCAGCGCCAGAGGCTCGCGCCGGTCCGCCTGGAACTTTCCGGCCCTATCAGCAAAAAATTCGCAGCTTACATGATGGATAAGCTTAAGATCGCCCCGGAGCAGATCTACACGGCCGAGGCCCCCATGAAGATGGGATATGTTTACGCACTGGCCGACAAACTTTCCAAGTCCAAACAGAAAATCCTGATCTATCCCAAATTCGTCCCCGTCTGGCCCAGTGCGGTAAACCCCCACAAGAGCCTCCTGCGGCAGGTGCAAAAGAGGGACATCCTCTTGTCCTACCCCTATGAGAGCATGGAGCCCTTTTTGCAGCTGATCCGTGAGGCGGCCTATGACCCCCGGGTGATCTCGATCAAAATCACCATCTACCGCCTGGCCAGCCACACAAAGCTCGTCGAGTATCTCTGCGCCGCGGCGGAAAACGGGAAGGATGTCACTGTGCTCATCGAGCTGCGGGCAAGGTTTGACGAGCAGAATAACATCGACTGGTCCGAACGCCTGGAAGAGGCCGGATGCAACGTCACCTACGGTTTCGATTTTTATAAGGTGTATTCCAAGCTCTGCCTGATCACCATGAAAGGCAAGTCCGGGATAGACTATATCACCCAGGTGGGCACGGGAAACTATAACGAAAGCACGGCCAAGCTCTATACCGATCTGTCTTTGCTGACCGCTCACCCGGCCATCGGGCATGACGCGGCGGAGTTTTTCAAAAACATGTCCATCTCCAATCTGCAAGGCGAATACCAGCATCTGCTGGTGGCGCCGGTTTCTTTGAAGTCCACGCTGCTTAAAATGATCGATGAAGAAATTGCCAAGGGGGCAGAAGGACGGATCTTTATCAAAATCAACTCCCTGACTGATGCAGACATTCTCAGCAAACTGTCTGAGGCCTCCTGTGCGGGCGTCAAGATCCAGATGATCATCCGCGGCATTTGCTGTCTCCTGCCCGGGATTGCTGGGAAGACAGAAAACATCCAGATCAGCAGCATCATCGGCCGGTTTTTGGAGCATTCCCGCATTTATTGTTTCGGAACCGGGGCAAACGAAAAGATGTATCTCTCCTCGGCGGATTTTATGACCCGCAACACCGAGCGGCGGGTGGAGGTGGCCTGCCCGATCTATAGCAGCCACGTACGCGAAAAAATACACAAACTCATCCAGGCCCAATCCCACGATACGCTCAAAGCCAGAGTGCTCATGGCTGACGGCGCCTACGTACAGACCCCCGGGGAATCCCCTTTTGACAGTCAGGCGTATTTGATGCAGGAGGCTGCCAAAAGCGCCTACGCTGATGCGCAGCCCTCTGCCAGGCAATCGGGATGGTTCCGGGCGCTTCGCCGCCGCTTCAAGCCGTGAGACATGGCCTTGCCCGTTCCCAGCCGGGGCCGGATTGACAGCCCCGGCGTCACCGTGCTATAATGGACTCTCACGAGAAAAAACCAAGGGATTTTATCTCTAAAGGAGCGGTGACCATGTCCGATTTTAAGCTCAAAGCCCCTTTCCAGGCCACCGGCGATCAGCCGCAGGCCATAGAAACGCTCGTCAGGGGCCTGGAACTGGGCCTGGGCGAGCAGACCCTGCTGGGCGTCACCGGCTCCGGCAAGACCTATACCATGGCCTCCGTCATCGAGCGGCTCAACCGCCCGACGCTGGTGCTGGCCCACAACAAGACCCTGGCCGCGCAGCTGTGCTCGGAGTTTAAGGCCTTCTTTCCGGACAATGCCGTGGAATATTTCGTCTCCTACTACGACTACTACCAGCCGGAGGCGTACATTCCCCACACAGACACCTATATTGAGAAGGACAGCGCCATCAACGACGAGATCGAGCGTCTGCGCCACAGCGCCACCTCCTCCCTCTTTGAGCGGCGGGACGTCATTGTCGTCTCTTCCGTCAGCTGCATCTACGGCCTGGGCGACCCCATCGATTACTCCAGCATGGTCATCAGCCTGCGCACCGGGCAGCAGTGGGAGCGCGAGGCGCTGCTGGCAAAGCTGGTGGACATCCGCTATGAGCGCAACGACGTCAATTTTGTCCGCAACACCTTCCGCGTCCGGGGCGACACCGTGGAGATCTATCCGGTCTACAGCCAGAACACCGCCATCCGCGTGGAGTTCTTCGGCGACGAGATCGACCGCATCAGCCAGATCAATCCCCTCACCGGCGAGGCCCAGCGCATCCTTGCCCACTGCGCCATCTATCCGGCCTCCCACTATGTGGCCTCCAAGGAGAAAATGGCCGCCGCCATCGAGGAGATCCGCCGGGAGTGCGACGAGCGCGTGGTCTGGTTCCGCGAACACGACAAGTTGCTGGAGGCCCAGCGCATCGCCCAGCGCACCAACTATGACATCGAAATGCTGACCGAGATCGGCTTTTGCACCGGCATTGAGAACTATTCCCGCATCATCGCCGGCCGGGCTCCCGGCAGCGCGCCCATGACCCTGCTGGACTACTTCCCCAAGGATTTTCTCATGTTCATCGACGAGAGCCATGTGACGCTGCCCCAGGTGCGCGCCATGTATAACGGCGACCACGCCCGCAAGACCAGTCTGGTGGACTACGGCTTCCGCCTGCCCTCGGCCTATGACAACCGTCCGCTGACCTTTCCGGAGTTTGAAGCGCGCATCAACCAGGTGGTCTACGTCTCCGCCACCCCCGGCGAGTACGAGCGCAGCCGTTCCGGCCAGATCGCCCAGCAGGTCATCCGCCCCACGGGGCTGCTGGACCCGGAAGTCATCGTCCGCCCCATTGAGGGCCAGATCGACGACCTCATCAGCGAGTGCAACGCCCTGGCCGCCAAGGATCAGCGCGTATTGGTGACCACGCTGACCAAAAAAATGGCCGAGGATCTGACGACCTATATGGCCCAGTCCGGCGTCCGGGTGCGCTACATGCACTCCGACATCGGCGCCATGGAGCGTATGGAGATCATCCGCGACCTGCGTCTGGCGAAGTTCGACGTCCTGGTAGGCATCAACCTCCTGCGCGAGGGCCTGGATCTGCCGGAGGTTGCCCTGGTGGCCATTCTGGACGCAGACAAGGAGGGCTTTTTGCGCTCCGAGACCTCGCTGATCCAGACCATCGGCCGCGCCGCCCGCAACGCCGAAGGCCGTGTCATCCTCTACGCCGACACCATCACGCCCTCCATGCGCGCGACCATGGACGAGACCGAGCGCCGCCGGGACATCCAGCAGCGCTACAATGAGGCCCACGGCATCGTGCCCAAGACCATCATCAAGTCCGTCCGGGAGCTGTTGGAGATCAGCCAGGAGGTCACCGAGAGCTACCGCAAGGACGGCGTGAAGATGACCTCGCCGGAGCGCAAAAAGGAGATCGAGCGCCTGGAAAAGCAGATGCGCGAGGCCGCCCGCATGATGGAATACGAATACGCTGCCGTCCTGCGCGACCAGATCATCGAGCTGCGCGGCATCGAGAGCGGCAAGGCGCCCACAGCCACCACAGCTGGTACAAAACCAAAACGCAGCAGTGCGCGCCGCCATCGCTCCTGAGCAAGAGAAAAGACCGGTTTTAAAACCGGTCTTTTCTCTTTGACTTTACAGCTCATATGCCACTCCGGGAACGGGCTGCAGCAGCTGCGCGCCGGCAGCCTCGGCGGCGGCGGCGACCTTCTCCACGGGGCAGCCGTTAAACTTGTAGACATCGTGGTGCATAGGCGCATAGGGCGCCTTCAGACGCACGGAGAGCTGCGCCGCCTCGTGCTCGTTGGTGTTGCCAATGATATTGTGGGCCGTGCGCTCCTCATCGCGGCCGTTGACAGGGATCAGCAGCAGGTCGAAGCGCTCCTGCTCCAGGCGCTCTACCAGGCCATCGTAGAGGCTCATGTCGCCGCCGAAGAAGATCGTCTTGCCGGCGCCCTTGAGGATGTAGCTCAGCTCCCGGTAGTCTCCATTTTCGTCCCTGTGCAGCTCCGTGTGGGCGCAGGGGATGGGGGTGATGGTGACATCGCCCACGTGGAAGCTCTGCTCGGCCCGGGCCGGGACAAAGCAGTCCTTGGGAATCTGATAGCGGTCCAGCCAGTCCATTTCCGGGGCCGGATAGTAGACCGGCGCCTTGCCGCCGGCTTCAAAATAGGGGTTGAGCGTCTTGGGGTCGGTGTGATCGATGTGGCTGTGGCTGATGACGATGGCGTCGGGCTTGGCCTCCATCAAGGTGCAGGGAGGCGGATAGGCTCGAGACCCCTCCGGACCCAGGGAGCTCAGGTGCGGGTCGGTGACGATGACGGTACCGTCAAAGTTCAGCGCGAAGGTGCACTGACCAAGGTAGGTGTAGGTGAACATGGCGGGTGCTCCTTTCAAAATGTTCGTTGGATGAGTACCATTTTAAAAGGACGGGCAGGGATTGTCAATTGATAAATTAGGACATCGCTTCCTCGACCAGCTGGCTGACCCAGCCAGTGTGCAGCAGCTCCAGGCGGTGCAGCGCGCGGGTGCAGGCCACATAGAGGTTCTTGCGGTCGGTCTCGGTGCGGTAGGTGGCGTCGTCGGCGTCGGGGACGATGACCATATCAAATTCCAGGCCCTTGGCCATGTAGGCTGTCGTGACCACGATCCCCTGGGCAAAGCGCTCGCTGTTGGGCCCCAGCAGGGACACCGGGATCTCCTCCCGCAGGCGGCGCCAAAGCGCCTCGGCCCGGTCCATGGTCTTGCAGATGACCGCCACGGAGCCGTAGCCGTGCTCAGACTGCAAGATCGACAGCATCCCCTCGTACATGGCCTCGTCATCGGAAAAGGCCGTCACCACCGGGCCGTTGCCGTGGCGCTCTACGGCCTCAAAGCCCTCGGCAGGGCAGATCCGGTTGCAGAAGCTGGCAATCTCCCAGGTGTTGCGGAAGCTCTTGCACAGCCGCACAACCTCCACCCCATCCATTGTCCCAGTGAGGGCTTCCAGATTCTGAACCCCGCTGCGCAGGGAGAGGTTCTGGGTGATGTCGCCCAGGATGGTCTTCGGGCAGTGGAAGAGGTAGTTGATGATGGCATACTGGGGCTGGGTGTAGTCCTGCATCTCGTCGATGACCAGGTGGCGGATGTGGCTGAAATCGCGGCTGCCGCGGAGGTAGAACTTCAGGAGCATAGCCGGGAAGAGATCCTCATAGCGCAGCTCGGCGGCATAGATGACCTCCTCCAAATCCGCCCGGCCGGTGCTGCGCAGCCATTTGATGAAGCGGCAGTAGAGCTCCAGTACGTCCTCACAGCCAATCATGCGGTACACGGCGCGCTCGCAGGACCGCACCGGCCGCTCGCCCAGCTCCTTGCCCTTGCGGGTCTCCAGCTCCTCCACCAGGCGCTCGACAATCCAGTCGATGCGGACCATGAAGGGCTCCTTGGCGTAGCGGTTGTAAAACAGGTCGGCAATCAGCTCCGGCTCGAAGCGCTCGTCGCCATAGACCCAGGTCTTGGGGCGGAAGTTGTTCCTCAGCAGCTCCTGCACATACTCCGACAGCCACTGGACATACTGCTTGGAGCCTTTAAGCTCGATTTCCTGCATACGGCGGTCATTTTTGTCCGCGCCGTGCCGCAGAATATACTCCAGCTGCTCGTAGCGGTCCTCGTAGCGGCAGATGTCGCCCAGCTCATTCTCAGCCAGACGGTCAAAGCTCAGCTCGGCCACATTGTCCTCGCCCAGCTCCGGGAGGATGCCGGAGATATAGTCAGAGAAAACCTTGCTGGGCGAGAGAATCAGCAGATTGCGGCTGGTGATCTTGCCGCGCTCGTGGTAGAGCAGATACGCCACCTTATGCAAAGCCACCGAGGTCTTGCCGGAGCCGGCTACGCCCTGGACAACCATGGTTGTGTTGCTGCTCTGGCGGATGATGCGGTTTTGCTCTTTTTGGATGGTGGCAATGATGTTGCGCATACGGGGGCTGGCGTTCTTGGCCAGCTCCTGCTGCAAAATGTCGTCGTCAATCTTGATGGCGCTGTCCAGGACGTATTGCAGCTTGCCATCGTCGATCTTATACTGCCGGCGCAGGGTGATGCTCCCGTCGATGCGGCCCATGGGGGCGTCGTAGCCCGCGGGGCCCACATCGTAGTCGTAGAACATGCTGCTCACCGGCGCGCGCCAGTCGAAGACCAGAATCTCGCCCCGCTCCCGCAGGCCGGACAGGCCGATGTAAAACTTGCCAGGCTCCTCGCCGTCATCGAAGTCGATGCGGCCAAAGTAGGGCGTGCTGCGCTGGCGGGCCAGGCGCGCAATGGCGTCCTCGGCGCGGTCTGCCTGATCGATGGATTCGTTGATCTCATCGCGGGCGGCGACCATGTCCCGGCGATCCATCTCGTAAAGGTCCCGCCACATGGTCCGCTTTCGCTCCATGGCCTTCTCCCGGCCCTGCTGAGCAGTGACATGATACGCCGCCAGGCGGGTATCGATCACATCCAGAACCGTATCCAGATAGGGCTGCTCCTGCTGCTGCAAAAGGGCTTGCTCCTGATTCATTGCACATACCTCCTTGCGTGGGACTGTCTGGCATCACGCTGCATATGGAACTTTTATCATAGCATGGGATGAAGAAATTGTCAATTCTAAAATGTCAATTGACTTCCTCCGGCGGATAGTTTACAATAAACCCATTGGGAGGAGGTGGGCCCCATGGCGCAGCAATGGAATCCCCGGCAGGCAATGCTGGAAGAGCGCTTCGAGATGTTCCACTATCAGGACCGCAGCGTCGACGTGGAGCTGCACCACCATGACTTTTACGAGGTCTACTATTTCCTCTCCGGCAACGTCAGCTACTCCATCGAGGGCGAGAGCTACCATCTGCTCCCCGGAGATGTGCTGCTGGTGGCTCCGGAGGAGCTGCACCAGCCCCTGGTTAAATCCGGGGAGCAATACGAGCGCTATGTCCTGTGGATCGACCGGCAGTATCTGGGCCAGCTCTCCGCCGGGGGCGCCAACCTGGCCGCCTGCTTCCAGCCGGACAGCCCGCTGCGGCGGCGCATTCTGCGCCCGGAGTGGGCCGAGGGCGGACAGCTGCGGACGCTGATGCAGTTTTTGCTCCAGCGGCCGGGCCAGGGCGGCTATGTGGCG
>CALWWH010000170.1 GCA_944385195.1 uncultured Oscillospiraceae bacterium
GCCGGGCGACGATCAGACCGTGGAACGGCAAAGAAAAGGCAGGACGGCATGACCTTTCAGCCATGCCGCCCTGCGACAATTAAATTACTTCCTTATGAGCGGACGCCTTTAGGCAGGCGCTCTTGGCTGTATGGTCCGTGTCAGGCTGCGTCGACGGTCAGGTGGAACCCGCCGCTCACGGGCAGGCCTTGCTCGGCGGCGATGGCGGCGTCCAGGACACCCTGCTCCACCAGCAGGTCGCACAGATACTGCGATCCGTCGGCCATGAGGCAGCACAGGGCGCTGTAGGCCAGCCGTGCGGCGATCCCGCGGTCAATGCTGCCCGTGGCGTGCAGGCCGTCGGTACCGTCTATGCCAATGTCTTGGGCAAAGCGCAGGGCATCGCTCCAAGCGAAGTCCTGCCCCTCGACATAGCCCAGTGCCCGGAGCAGGAAGGTCAGGTAGCTGCGCACGTCGCAGTCCGCGCCGGGGCCAAACACATTGTTGCCGACGCCCGCCGTCAGCCCCTGCTCATAGGCCAGGGCCACATAGGGCTCTGCCCAGGCCCAGCCGGACAGATCGGAGAAGGGCGCTGCTGCGGCGGTGTTGAGGGCGGTCTGCTCCAGCCCCAGCAGGCGCAGCAGCAGGATCACGGAGGAGGCGCGGTTGAGGACTGTGTTAAGGGCCAGGTCGGGGCTGCCGTCGGGCAGATATCCCTGGCCGTGCAGCAGGCCGAGAAGATACAGTCTCTCGGCCGCGTCAGCGTTGGAGGTGACGGGGTTAGACGGCGACTCCGGGTCCGTAGGCTCAGTGGGCAGCGACGGCTCCTCAGGCGCCTGGGGCTCGGAGACGTCCGTCCGCAGAGTGGCAAAGCCGTAGTCCAGCAGCGCGACCATCTCGCTGGCGCGGATGGAGCTGTAGGGCGCGCCCAAAATCACGGAGATGATGCGCCGTCCGTTTCGCTTGGCTGTGCCGACCAGGCACTTGCCGGCGGCGGAGGTGGAGCCGGTCTTCAGACCGTCTGCGCCCGCATACTCGGCGCTGCAGCCAGGTAGCAGACAGTTGGTACAGCCGTACCAGGTGCCGTCAAACTGAATGCTGGTCTGCTTGGTGTACTCCAATACCTGGGGATAGTTCTGGATGAGCGCCTGACTGAGCAGGGCCAGACCCTGGGCGCTGATCTGGTTATTACCGGACAGGCCGTAGCTGTCTACGAAGCTGCCGTCAATGCCCAGCTCGATTAGTTTTGTGTTCATCCTCTGAACAAAAGCGGCCTCAGTTCCGGCGACGATCTCTGCCAGGGATACCGACGCGCCGCAGGCGGAGACCACCAGCATGGCGTTCATCAGGTCGCGGACGGAGTAGGAAGCATCCTTCCGCATGGTCACGTTGGACAGTTCCCAGTTGCTTGCAACGGCGTAGGCTGCCTCGCTGACAGGAACCAGGGTGTCCTCGGTAAACTGCCCGGCGGCCATGGCTTCGAAGACCAGATAGGCTGTCAGGAGCTTGGTCGTGCTGGCAGGTGCGCGCAGCGTCGTTTCGTTTTTGGCGAAAAGAATGTCGCCGGTGTCGTAGTCCATGACGAAGGCAGCTGCGCTGGTGATGGACGGCGTTTCCGGCGCAGCCGCTGCTGCGGGAATCAGTGTCAGCAGCAGCGCCAGGACCAGTATCGCGCTGAAAGTTCGTTTCATATGGGGATACCTCCTGTTTAGAAAGCGCCCGCGGCCGTCGGGCTGCGGGCGCTGCAATGGATTATACCACAAAGCGTGTGATCTGCCAAGTGGGAATGTGTGTCACACGGTCAGGGGACTCTGATGGCTCCGCAGCAGCTTGCGGTAGACGAAGCCAAAGCAGACAACGTGGACAATGGCCGTGGCGATCCAGCTGATGGGGTAGGAGAAATACAGAGACTCGGGGGTGTGCAGTACCTGGAACACGGTGAAGATCCACACGATGCGCACACCGCAGACCCCGAGAATGGAGACGCACATGGGCACCAGCGATGTGCCCAGGCCGCGCAGCATACCGACCATGACGTCCATGATGCCGCACAGGAAGTAGGGGGCGGCCAGATAGAGCAGGCGCACCTTCCCGGCAGCGATGACATCCGGACTGGTGGTGTAGATTTGCAGCAGCTGATTGCCCAGCAGGTAGACGCCGCAGCCCATGACGAGGCCGACTGTAATGACGCAGCCCAGGCAGCAGGCCTGGATGCGGCGAATGCGCTCATACTTGCCCGCGCCGGCGTTCTGGCCGACGAAGGTCAGGGCTGCCTGATAGAAGGCATTCATGCCCACATAGACAAAGCCTTCCAGATTAGCGGCGGCAGAGCTGCCGGCGACGACGACAGAGCCGAAAGAGTTGATAGAGGACTGAATGAGCACGTTAGAGATGGAGAAAATGGTGCCCTGCAGACCGGCGGGAAGGCCGACCTTCAGCATTTGGAGCATGGTCTTGAGGTCGATGCGCAGCTTGGACCAGCTGAAGTGGATGCTGCCAGTGGCGCGCATGAGCAGGACGATGACGGCGATGCAGCTGAGGTACTGGGCTACGATGGTGGCGATGGCGACGCCGGCCACACCCAGGTGGAATACAATGACCAGCACGAGGTTGAGTATCACGTTGACAACGCCGGTGGCGGCCAGGATGAACAGCGGCCGCTTGGTGTCGCCTACGGAGCGGAGCACCGCCGCGCCGAAGTTGTAGGTCAGGTTGGCGGTCATGCCGCCGAAGAAAATGCGGATGTACAGGACGGCCTGGTCAATGACGTCCTCCGGGGAACCCATCAGCTGCAGCAGCGGCCGGGCCAGGAAGATGCCTACGAAGGTCAGCAAGAAGCCGCCGATGAGGCCCAGGGCGATAGAGCTGTGGACAACCTTTTCCATGCGCTTGTCATCGCCGGCCCCGTAGCTCTGCGCCACCAGGACGCCGGTGCCGATGGACAGGCCCATAAAGACATTGACAATCAGGTTGATCAGCGAGCCTGTGGAGCCGACTGCCGCCAGGGCGGTGTCGCCGACGAAGCGGCCCACAACAACCACGTCTGCGGCATTATAGAGCAGCTGCAGCAGGCTCGAGAGCATCAGCGGAATGGAAAAGCGGATGATCTTTGGCAGCAGCGAGCCAGAAGTCATATCCATTTCAAATTTTTTTTCCATGCAAGGTCCCCTCTTGTCAATAATTTTTGGGTGTCGAGCCAAAACACATTTTAGCACGGAATTACAAAAAGAATAGACGGAAAAACGACGCTTTTTGCGTGATTTTTCCGTCTTTGTTTGGTGGATATGTTGAGCGGCGGGGCGGCATCGCCCCTCTGTGCCGCAAGGGCGAACTTAGACGCAGCCGCGCTGGGGGCTTGCCCGGCCGCAGCCAGTGCATAAGGGCAGGAAATAAACCGCCGCGGCCTGCATTCTTCGACAAACTTTGCGCCGCCGCCGTGATACACTGTCAATGCAACCGCTCCAGGCGCAGGACAGCCGCGGTCATGTCGTCCGCAGCTGACCTCGCCTGGGCGGCCCGAATCAAACGGTCGGCCAACTCCCGGGATGCGCATCCGTCATACGCACCCAATAGCCGCTCCGTTTCGGTGCCGCCAGCTCCGTCGCTGATCAAAACGAGCACCTCTCCTCTCCCCAGGGACAGCCGCACCCGTTCGGCCGCCAGCGCCTCGTCCGCGCTCAGGCCGGGAGGGACCGTGGCTGTCCCTACTCTTTTGACCCCGTCTTCCGTCAGCAGATAGCTGGGGGCGGCGCCCCATTTGTAAAGGACCGCCTCACCGTTGTGCAGGTCCACCTCCGCCAGGTCTACGGTGGAGAAGGTGCCGTCGCCCCGCAGGATGTAGCTGCTCCCCAGCAGCTGCAGGGCGTCCTTTGCCTCCATTCCCGCCTGGAGTAGGGAGGAGAGCGCATCTACCGCAGCATGGCTCAGCCGGGCTGCATCGGCGCCGGTGCCCATGCCATCGCAGACCAGCAGGTACACCCGCCCGTCAGGGCCCTTGCAGTACGAGCCCGCGTCGCCGGAGACCAGCTCTCCGCTGCGGGCCGCCGCCGCCGCCCCCAGACTGACGCGGTACTGTACCGGCGGTTTCTCCGTGGGGACGGCCATCCGCTCTAACAGGGCCGCTACCGCGGTGCTCTGGCGGAATTGGATGCCTCGCAGCTCCTCCAAGCGCACCGAGCCCTGCTTGCGGCACAGCCGCAGCTCCAACTGGTGGTTCAGTGCCGCCGCAAAGGCTTCGGGCCGGCGGCAGCGGTCCAAAAAGTCGATGGGCAGGTCCTCCCGCCGCACGCGGCTGCGCTCCAGGATTGGCAGCTGCGCCAAGGCGGCCAGGGTCTTGGCGCTATTCTGCTCCCAGCAGTCGCTAAAGTGAGCGCAGACCCGGCAGACCTGCTCCGCCGCCCGGTCAAAGAGCGCCGCCGTGTCGCCCATGCCGCCGTCTTCCTGCTGCTGGGCACAGCGGCTGAGCGCCCGCAGGCCCTCCGCCGCCAGGGTCAGGCGCTGATCGCGGGCCGCCGACTTGGCCGGCTGTGCAGGCGTCAACACCCCCAAAACCGTGCCCAGGCTCAACTCCACGGCAATGGGCAGATCCGGCCCGCCGAAGAGGAGCATGGCGCTCAGGGCGGTGAGTAAGTACAGCGCTGCGCGGAAGACCAGTTTCTCCCCGCGCACTGCGTAAACAGCCAGACAGGCGGCCCCCAGGGCCAGGGGCCAGGGCGCGCTGTTTTGCAGCGCCAGGGCCGCCCCTGCGGCCAGTGATACCGCGCCTGCGGGGCCGGGGCGCCGCTCCAGCGATGCCGCAGCGGTCGACCAGGCGGCCAGAGGGCCGCCCAGGACGATGCCTCGGGGCAGCGGGATTGCTGCGCTGCCAAGCACCAGCGCCCCGATGCTGTAGCAGCGGCCAATGAGGTCTTCCCGGGGCAGCGCCGCAGCGGTCAGCGCCGCCAGGGCGGTCCGCAGGACGGTCAACGCAATGCCTGCGGCGGTGAGCTCATCCACCGCCAGGGCCACGCCGCCCAGCAGCAGCGCCGTCCCTCCGGCGATGACCGGCCGCAGCCACCGGCTGCGGGCGATGTGCAGATCCCGCAGGACAAAGCTCACGCAGAAGCTCAGCAGCGCCGCCGCTACCTGCTCCAGCGCCCCCAGCGGCCCCCACAGCGCCACGGAGCCCAGTATGGCGCCGGCCAGCGCCGCCAGCCCCATCAGGCCGCCGCCGCCCGCGGCGACGGCTCCCACCGCCAGAAACAGCGGCTGCTTGCCTATGGCGGCCCCCGCCAGCAATCCACCCATCAGCAGGTGCCTGCCGCAGCGTAACCCCAGCCGCAGCAGCGGCATCGCCGCCTCCTGCGATGGGCCGTGGAACAGCCCTCGCAAACTCAAAACTCTCTCCTGCCACGCGCCCATGACGCTGCCTCCTTTTTTGTTTCTCGGTTTTGCTCCATGTTACCACAAGTTTCCAAACGCGGCTGTCGGGAAATGTCGTGGGAAATGTGCGCGGGAAATTTTTTCGACCCGATGAGTTGCAGCGCCGGTGGGGGACAGCGGCCCCGGCAGAAGTCCGGCGCAGCTGTGCAAGGGCAAAAAAACACCCCGCGCTGCCTTGCAGCGCGGGGCTTTCGTGCGGGGTTATGCGCTCTCCAGCACAGATTTGAGGATGGCCAGGCCCTTGTCAATCTCCTCGTAGCT
>CALWWH010000171.1 GCA_944385195.1 uncultured Oscillospiraceae bacterium
TTTGGTCGAATGTATAAAAAAGATGAAAAAGTCCGTAAAGTAGGCAAAAATTAAGCACCGCAACCTTGATACGCTTTGTATCAAAATTGCGGTGCTTTTGGTGGAGGCGGGGGGAGTTGAACCCCCGTCCGAAAACAGATCCTCTGGACTTTCTCCGGGCGCAGACGGTTATTTACATTCCCTCGCCATGGCGTGAACCGTCACACTCCATGGGTTGGTAGCTTCATGATGCATGGTGCGCTCAAAGCTTTGCGCACGCACGTTCGCCACTTAAACGACACCCGCACTCCGGCTCGTGGCCCTTCCGGGGCGGATGGGCTGCTAATTAAGCAGCAGCCAGGTTGAGATTGTTGTTCTCAGTTAAATTTATAAAAGGTTCCCTTTTTAAAGAGGGTGGGGCCTCTGCCCGCTTATCCAGGCTCACTATCCCCGTCGAACCCGTTACGCCCCCCTGTGAACCTGAGAACGGGGAGTGGGGTATGATCCGGCGGGAGGGGGAGCCTCCCGCCGGGGATATACAGAATATTCAGCGATGGTAGGGATCGGGATACTTCTTCACTTCTGCCAGCTGGACGCCCTTGGTATCGACGGTGATGCTGGCAATGCGCTGATCCACCAGGGGCTTGTCCTGGCTGTCGGTGGCGGTGGTGGCGATGGCGTCGACCACGTCCATGCCGCTGATCACCTTGCCGAAGGCGGCATACTGGCCGTCCAGGAAGGTGCTGTCCTTATGGACGATGAAGAACTGGCTGCCGGCACTGTCGGGGCGCTGGGCGCGAGCCATGGACAGCACGCCGCGGGTGTGGCTGAGCTTGTTGTTCACGCCGTTCATTTTGAACTCACCCTTGATGCACCAACCAGGGCCGCCGGTGCCGTCGCCATTGGGGCAGCCGCCCTGGATCATAAAGTCCTTAATACAGCGGTGAAAAATTTTTCCGTTGTAAAAGCCGTCCTGAATCAGCGCAACCATGTTGGCGACGCTCTGAGGCGCCTTGTCGGGATAGAGCTCAGCGGTGATGACGCCGCCGTTGTCCATGGTGATGGTAATAATGGGGTAATCCATCGAGAAAACAGTCCTTTCGATTTAGTTTCTGTGATTAAAGTCCTTCATGGCGCGGTCTATCTGACGCATGGCGTCCTTCTTTGCCGCACTTTCGCGCTTGTCGTGGAGCTTCTTGCCCTGGCAGAGCGCAATCTCCATCTTAATGAGCGAGCCTTTGAGATACACGCGCAGGGGAATGATGGAGTAGCCGTCCTGGCGCACCTTGCCGTTGAGGTAGTGGATCTCTTTCTTGTGCAGCAGCAGCTTCCGGGGCCGCAGGGGATCTTTATTAAAAATGTTGCCCTGCTCGTATGGGCTGATGTGCATCTGGCGCACCCATAACTCGCCGTTGGTGACCTGACACCAGGCCTCCTTCAGACTCAGCCGCCCGGCGCGCAGGGACTTGACCTCGGTACCAAAAAGTTCTATGCCTGCCTCGTAGCGTTCTAGGATAAAGTATTCGTGGCTGGCGCTGCGATTTTGCCCCAGCTGCTTGATGCCGGTCTGTTTCACCCGCGCCGCCTCCTCGAAACTCCAATCGTTTCATATTAAAACTGACATATCTATTATATCACCCTTGTCAATGGGTGCAGGGCGTCGAAAAAATGCGAGAAAATTTACGTATACGCTATTGACTTGTTGGGAAAACTGTGTTATATAATATAACGTATTAGATTATCTGGAAAGGATGCGACGACATGGACGAGCGGATCATGGTGTTTGGAGACTCGATCCTCAAGGGCGTGGTGCTGGATGCTGATCGAAGCTACCGGGTCAGCGATGCTCTGGGGCTGGACGAGCTGGGGGTACAAATTGAAAATAAGTCCCGCTTTGGCTGCACCAGCGGCAAGGGCTTTGCCTTGCTGGACCGCTGTCTTGCAAAGGGGGACCGCCCGGAGGTGGTGCTTTTGGGTTACGGCGGCAATGACGCGGACTTTGACTGGGCGGCCATTGCAGCAGCGCCGGAGGAAGAACATCAGCCGAAAACGCCGCTGGAGCAGTTCGCAGCGCTTTACCGCGGGGCCATCGAGAAGCTGAAAAATCTGGGCATTCAGCCGGTGCTCATCACCCTGCCGCCGGTGTGCTCAGAGCGGTACTTCCGCTGGATCACCCGTGCCGGGCTGGCAGCGGAGAACATTCTGCGCTGGCTGGGCGATGTGGAGGCGATTTACCGCTACCAGGAGCGCTACTCCCGCACGCTGGAAACCATCGCCCGGGAGACGGACTGCCCCTGCATTGATCTGCGCGGGGCGCTGCTGCGGGAGCGCAAGCTGGAGGACTACTACTGCGACGACGGGATTCATCCCAATGAAGCAGGCCAGCGGGTGATCCATGGGGCATTGCAGTCGGCGTTCGCAGGCGCATAGGACAGGATACACAAATGCCGGGGCGGGGAAGGAAAGGTTTTTTCTCAAAATTTCAAAATCCTCTTGCAAAGCAGCGGGATCTGTGGTAAACTCTATAGCGGATGGCACGAATATCAATTTCACATGGAGGGTTCCACATGGATATGCATATGCAAATGCAGCTCCCGGAGCCGCACTACCGTGGGGTCTGCAAGACCCTGCTGATGGTTTGTGCTGCTCTGATGGTTGTCTTCTTTATCTGCGGTTTCTTCCCCTACTATAACTTCGCTGAGGGCCAGATTCTGGACTTCCGCGGCGTGCAGAGCGAGGTAGAAGAGGCTGAGGAGTTTTCCCTGATGTCCTACCTGGGCTTCCCGGATGATTATGACAGCCTGACCGATTACAAGAAGGCCGGCGAGAAGGCGGAGATCTTTGGGTACAAAGTTGTCAATGTCATGGATATCGGCCCGTTCCTGTTCCTGATGGTGTTCTCGGTTTTGATGACCATTCTGATCATCTTCAAAGCGACCATGGGCAGAGCCTTGGTCTGCGTCGTCTGGGGCATTGTCGGCACCAGCAGTATGTTCATCAACTGTATGTTCAACTTGGGCAATACATGGGTTCGCCCGGTGTTTATCGCTGTGGTGATTGTTGAGCTGATCGTCTCTGCTGTTGCTTTCGCGCTCTATTACATGGACTCTCACAGAGTCTCCAAGTATCTGAGAGAGCATTCCGACGTTTACAAATAAGACTTTACAAAAACACCCTGACTGGATGCGCCGGTCAGGGCGTTTTTTTACCCTAAAACACGGCGGTTTAAAAATGTAACCACCATCAATACAACGACTAAGCAATAGCGACGGGCGGGAGACGGTCTAAAGCCATAGCTGTTAGGGGCTGAGCGTTAACCAGGGCGACAGATATCGGGCCGGAGCATGACGAGGGAGCCAATCATCACAAGGCAACCGTTGCAGTGCCAACCTCTGAGGGCAAGACGGAGGAGCGGTCCGGCGGCGCTGGGCATCGGCAAACGCAAGATCCAAAAACCAGCGGCATAACAGCACCCCCGGGCTGAAGGCCCGGGGGTGCGTCATAGCGTGCAATTATTCACTTTTGCGTGCCAAAAGACTGCGGGTGAGCTTGGCACTGAGCACACTCACCAGGGTGAAGAGCAGCGTATGCAGGGCAATGACTGTCGGGCCGGTCTGCCAGCTGAGGCGGCAGGCGACAAAAAAGCCGATGACGAAGCACACGACCGAGAGCCCCCCGGAGGTCAGGACCACCGAACGGAAGCTGCGGCACAGCCGCATGGCGCTCATGGCGGGGAAGACCACAAGACCGCTGATCATAATGGCCCCCATGAGCTTCATGCCCAGGACGATGGTGACCGCTGTGAGAACGGCGAGCAGCGTCTTATAGCGGCCCACGTGGAGGCCAGTGGCCTGAGAGAAATTCTCGTCGAACGTAATGGCATAGAGCTTGTGGTAACACAGGATAAACAGCGTCAGGACCACCACGCCTAAAATCAGGGACAAGATCAGGTCCTTATCTGTCAGCGTCAGGACGGAGGCCGAGCCGAAGAGGCTGTTGCAGATGTCGGCGCTGCGCTGGGTGGAGTAGTTATACAGCAGACTGCCGATGGCCACCGCGCCCGTTGCCAACAGGGCGATGGCGGCGTCGCCGTGGGTGCGGCTGCGCTCGCTCATGCGCAAAATCAGCACGGCGGCAAGGACGACAATGGGCAGGGCGAATTCCAGCTCCCACTGCCCCAGGCCAAACACGGCGGACAAGGCGATGGCGCCAAAGCCCACATGGCTCAGACCGTCGCCAATCACGGAGAAACGCCGCAGAACCAGATTGAC
>CALWWH010000172.1 GCA_944385195.1 uncultured Oscillospiraceae bacterium
GGCTCGATGCGCAGCACGGTGCCGGTCAGGAGCTCATGCTCCCGGGAGTTGAAGCGCTCGAAGATGATGCCGCGCTCGGCCTCGCGCATCCCCTGAATGATGACCTGCTTGGCGGTCTGGGCGGCGATGCGGCTAAACTCGCCGGTCTGCATCTCGATGCTGACCAGGTCGCCCAGCTGGCAGGTAGGCTCGATCTCCCGGGCCTTGCTCAGCTCGATCTCGGTGGAGGGGAAGTAGACCTCGTCCACGACCTCTTTTTGCACATACATGCGCATGGCGCTGCCGCTGCCGTCGATGAAAACGTTGTCGGTATAGCCGGTGCTGTTCTTCTTATATGCTGCCAGCAGGGCCTGGGTGATCTTCTCGATCATGTAGTCCTTAGGGATGCCCTTTTCTTTTTCCAATTGGTCCAGTGCGGCCAGAATCTCTTCATTCATGCTTGTTTCCTCCGGTCAAAAATCGACGTGCAGGCGCACCTGCACGACCTGTGCTTTTTCAAAGGTAAGCAGCTTGCCCCCCTGCTCAATGGTGACCCTGCCGTCTTCATAGGCGCTGAGGGTACCGATGTGCTCCTTGGCGCCGTTCACGGGCGCAAAAGTGCGCACGCAGACCAGGCTGCCGGTAAAGCGCTCAAAATCACCGGGACGCTTGAGCCTGCGCTCCAGCCCGGCGGAACAGACCTCAAAGGTATAGCTCTGCTCGATGGGGTCGGCCTCGTCCAGCACCGGGTCCAGTGCCCGGGAGACGGTCTCGCAGTCGGCAATGTCAATCTGCCCCTCGGCCTTGTCCAGATACACGCGCAGATACCACTCGCCGCCCTCGCGGACAAACTCGACATCCCAGATGCTGCATCCGGCCTCGGCTGCAATGGGCTCGGCCAATTGCCACACCCGTTCGGTGACCTTCATAACGTTCCCTCCCGCATTCCAAAAGTAAAGACTGGGGCGAACCCCAGTCTTAGTGTCCATCATCTTACCAAAAATATTATAACACTGCGCGTGAGCATTTGCAAGGGCTTTTTTTGAATTATTTCCCTGTAAAACTGCCGGATTTTGCGCACCGGCCCCGGGGCACTGCGTTACGCTTGGGCGCGCTCGGCGGCCTCGACGACGTTGCGGATCAGGACGGAGGTCGTAACCGTGCCGACTCCGCCGGGGACCGGCGTGATGGCCTCAACGATGGGCTCTGCTGCGGCAAACGCCACGTCGCCGCAGAGCTTGCCGTCCTCGCCCACATGGATGCCCACGTCCACGACCACCTGGCCCTGGCGCAGGCAGTCTGCGCCGATGGCGCCGCGGCGCCCCATGGCGACCACAAGCACGTCTGCGGCCTGGCACACGGCGGCCAGATCCTTGGTGCGGGAGTTGCACATGGTCACCGTGGCGTTTTCCCGATCCAGGAGCATCGCGGCGGGCTTGCCCACGACCAAGCTGCGGCCGACCACCGTGACCTTCGCGCCGGACAGGGGGATGTTGTAGTACTTGAGGATCTCGACGCAGGCCTGGGCGGTGCAGGGGGCAAAGCCGGTCTTCGTGCCGGTGAAGACCCCTGCCAAAGAGGCGTCGGTGATGCCGTCGATGTCCTTGGCCGGGTCCAGGGCCGCGCGGACGGCGGCGTCGTCAAACTGCTTGGGCAGGGGGCGGAAGAGCAGGCAGCCGTGAATGCCGCTGTCCTCGTTGACCTGCCCGATGACGGCCAGAAGCTCCTCCTGTGTCGCCTCGGCAGGCAGAAGGAACTGTTTGACGCCAACGCCGACCTTCTCCGCGCGCTTGAGAACGCCTGCCTCATAGGACAGATCATCCTCGCGGGCGCCGACGCGGACGACGGCCAGGGTGGGCCTAATGCCGCGCTGGGCCAGCGCAGCGCAGCGGGCAGCGGCATCTTTGTTCATAGCGGACACAACGGGTGCGCCCTTCAGGATGGTAGCCATAGTGAATTTCTCCTCTGTTTATTTTTTTACGATTGCGCAGGGGCCCGCTGCAAACGCTGCGGCCCCCTGCTTCCCGGTGCGGCAGGGGTTTCCCAAGCCGCAAACAGACCGGATTTGCTTACTTCCCCAGCCGTGCGGCCACGTCCGCGTAGATCTTCTCCGCCATGGGGACATACTGCGCCAGCAGGGCCGCAGTCTCGGCGTTGCAGGCCTCGGCCCGGGCCCGGTCTGCCATGGACTTGGTGTTGATGTAGACGTTCAGCGCGGCGCCCTCCAGGGCCGCGCGGCAGAATGCGGCGCCGACACCGGCATCCGAAATCGCCAGGGCGCTGCCCTTGGCGGCGTACTCGGCAATGAGCTCCACGGCCTGACCGGTCTTGCGCAGGATCTCCAGGGGAACCTCGCAGGCGGCCTTCAGCGCCTGTTCCATGACCTCGGCCTTACGGGCCTTCTCCTCGTCGGTGGTCTTGGGCAGGCCGTAGGCCTTGGACAGGGGCTCAAAGGCCAGGGCATCGGCCTGCACCAGGCCCAACAGCTCCTGGCGCAGCGCGTCAGCCTTGGCGTTGAGGGCCTGGATGTCGGCCTCCACCGCGGCGTATTTCTTCTTCCCGGTGGTCAGGCTGCCCACCATGTTGCCCAGGGCGATGCCCAGAGCAGCGGTCATTGCCGATGCGCCGCCGCCGCCGGGGACGGCAGCCTTGGACGCCAGAGCCGCCAGAAAGTCCTCGCAGCTCCACTGAGGCATAAGTTCCATACGGTACACCCTCCGTTCCGAGAGATAGGCGTCCATCCGCCGGTCGTGGGCCTGGGCAGCAGCACACTCCACCCGCTGACACTCGT
>CALWWH010000173.1 GCA_944385195.1 uncultured Oscillospiraceae bacterium
TCCCTCGAAGTGCTCTTTGATGTAATCATATGCAAAATTGATGTTGCCGCTGAGGGTCTCGCAGAGTTCATCAACCCACTCGTATCCCTCGGGCTTGTAGGCGCCAATCAGCGCGTGCATCGACAGGACGTTCATCCCGTTGTAGTGGCTCAGAGAGCTCTCCTTGAGGACACGATCATGGACGGTTTTGTTGTAGATAATATGATAACTGCCAACCAGACCCGCCAGATTAAAGGTTTTGCTGGGCGCGTAGACCGCAACAGTACGCATACGGGCATCCTCGGAGACCGACTGGGTGGGGATGTGTTTGTGGCCGTTGAGCAGGATATCAGACCAGATCTCGTCCGAGACGACCATCACATCATACTTTTTGAACAGTTCCATCGCCTTTTCAATCTCCCAGCGCTCCCAGACGCGGCCGCAGGGGTTGTGCGGCGAGCAGAAAACAGCGGCATGGATCTTCTCCTTGGACAGTTTTTCCTCCATGTCGGCATAGTCCATCCGCCAGACATCGTTCTCATCCTTGACCAGCGGGCTGAGCACCATGTTGTAGCCATTGTTCGTCAGGCTGTTGGTAAAGCCGATATAGGTGGGAGAGTGAATCAGTACCTTGTCGCCGCGGGAGCAGAAAACATTCAGCGCACTGACAACGCCGCCCAGAACGCCGTTCTCATAGCCGATGTCCTCCGCAGTGAGCCCGGTCACCCCATTGCGGGTTTCCTGCCACTTAATGATGCTGTCGAAATACTCTTTTGTCGGAGAGAAATAGCCATATGCCGGATGCTGTGCGCGGCGGATCATCTCTTCCGGAATGGTGGGAACCGTGGGGAAATTCATATCCGCAACCCACATCGGGATCACGTCAAATCCCTCCTTGGGCGGCTCAGGCGTAAATCCGGGACGGAGGCCCAGACCATCTACTGCAATTGCATCTTTCCCGTGCCGGTCCATAATACTTGTAAAATCATATTTCATTTTTGCTTCATCCTTTCTGCTTGTCCTCTCCGATGCAGTGCGCACCGAAGCCGTGTCGCCGCTTTTGCTGCCGCCTTAGCTCATTGCGCATCCTTTCCGCCTTCAGGACGCTCTGAAAATACCGGCAGGCTTTCCTGTTCTTATTATAACGCGGTCCGCCGCCGTTGTCACTGTTTGGATTCCAAACTTTTTAGTTTTTTTCAAAGAAAACTTTCATTTTATATAATCTGCCGGATTTATTCACGAAAAGGAAGATCTGGTCCAAGTTCGGTTCAAAGTTAAAACCGTATTGTCCGATTATATCAAGACAAGACCTCAATCTAAATTTCTGTTGTCTGCCTTAGCTTCAATGATGCGATAGTGCTTTCTGGAAAAGACGGGTTTTACACGTTCGGCGAATAAACCTTACCTGAGGCGGTTCTGCCTCCCCCCCCCGCACAGCTTCCGAGCATCTCCATGGAAAAACGCCCCTCTGTTCCTTAGAAAGCTGCGTATCTGACCATAGTTCCTACTCTATCCGGACCCTATTTCCGGGCCATCATCCTTACAGTTCCGGCTATTTTTATCTTTCTCCTCAAACTGCCGGTTATATAGAAGAAAAAGCGCCGGCTATTGCCGGCGCTTTTTCTGGAATGCGGAGCGAGCGCTTTCCCGCTCCGCAATTTGGGCATAAAGTGATGTGGCTCACTCTCTGCCCGGTATTGTAGAGTTATATCGTCCCCTCCAGCCAGCAATGCTGGTTACTTCGCAGCGTCCAGAGACTTGCGGTATTTGCGGATACGGCGGTCCGACAGGAACGAGCAAACCAGACCGAGCAGTGCAGCGCCAATGCAGGCCAAGAAGACATACTTGAAGCCCGCATCGCCGTATTTATCCATCCAGCCGCCAGCCAGCGAGGTGTAGAAGGTATCGGGCAGGAAGCCGAGGATCGAAGCAATACCGATGATACTGCCGACGGTGTTCTTCGGGCAGCCGCTCTCATCGATGGTCGCATAGTACAGTGCGCGGAAGGTGCTCATGCCCAGCGTGATCAGGATGATCAGCAGGATTGCCGGAATCATGATGCTCGCGCTGGAGGGCAGGATGTACAGGATGCCGCAGGCAACCACCAGACCAAAGCCGGCATAGATCATCGGCAGGCTGGAACGGCCCAGCTTGGTAGACAGGATCGCGGCGAGGGACGCAGCGACAATCTGGCAGATGGTCTTGCTATAGCTCTGGAAAGCGACGACGAAGTTGGTTTCCACACCGCAGATTCTCTCGAGGAACGGTCCAAAGTAGGACAGGGAGGCGCCGATCAGGCTTCCGCAGAAGATCATGCCGGCCAGCAGATAAGTCGCAGGATCCTTGAACGCCTTGCCGTAAGCTTTCAGGCTGTCAATCAGGGTCGCGTTGGTGGCGCCCTCGCGGCTGGTCTTGGGCATCAGGACCGCCAGCAGGATACCAACAAGGATCATGATCGCGCCGCAGCTGCCAACAACCATCGACATATTGCCGGTCGCGCTGAAGAGGACGACGAACAGGGAGGTGACCGCCAAACCGCAGATACCGCGGCCTGCCTCCAGCATACCAAACATGCCGCCCTGCTCATCCGAGTCAGCAATCATGTTGATGCACTTGATCGACGAGGACCAGTAGGTCAGAACGGTGGTAACCGCAAACATAACATAGATCACAAACAGCATCTCATAGCTGGGGAAGGTTGCCTCCCACAGGCCAAGGACGCCGGTGCTGATCATCGAGAAAACCAGAAGCTTCTTGGCATCGAACTTGTCGGCGACCCAGCCACCCGGCAGGTACAGGATGACGTTGGCAATACCGTAGAAGTTCAGCAGACGGCCATAGTCCGCCTCACGGCCGACCAGATTCATGGCCTCCATCAGCGGGGTATAGTACGAATAGGACAGATAAGGCAGAACATAGATCGTATTCAGCGAAACGATCATCAGAATCAGGGTAAGGATCTTCTTGCCCCGATTGCTCTTGGAGTTTGCCATAAAGATTTCCTCCTAAAATTACAAAAATTTAGAATCGTCCAGAGGGGAATGGGGAAGGCCTTGTTTGCCGCAGAAGCCCTCCTTCTATTTTGCACGGGGCCGCCCCGCCACAAAAGACGGCCGCTGTGTCCGTGCCGAACCAAAAATAGATAAGATCAGATAAAGCCGTTGTACGGCAGCGCCCACCCAAACAGCAGGAACACTGTTACCGCGACGCCGGAGACAATCATGATGTATCCATATACCTTGTCGCGCCGGTAGTCCTTCAGTACTTTTTCCTCCTTGGGGATCACAAAAAGGCCGTCCCGGTAATCCATTTCCTCCTGTGTCGCCGGATGCAGCTTAGATCCGATAATCGCAAAGATCAGGCTGATATACAGTCCGACAAAGAAGGGGTCAAGGAAGTTTACAAAAATTGTATCAAAAGGTTCGACCGCGGTAGCAAATTTGGGGACAATATATCCCAAAAATCCCGCAATCATCGACCAGCGCGCGCCGGTTGCGGAGAGCTTTTTCGTCAAAATGCCGCCGATGGCGGGAACCGCCCAGCTGGACGCAATGATAGTGGATGCAAAATAGGCAATTACCCGCATGCTGCCAAGGCCTATATAGGCCAGAATCAGCGCGATCACGCCGACCACCAGCATGACGATACGGCTGACACGCAGCTGCTGCTTTTCGCTTTTAAACTCCACCGGGACGATGTCGCTGGTGACAGAAAAGCCCATAACCGCCAAAAAAGTGGAAGCGGACGACAATCCCGCTGCCATAATACCCGCCAGCAACAGCGTGCCGACCAGTTTGGGAAGGACATTCAGCGAAGCCCAAACCAGCACTCTCTGCGGATCCTCCATGTTCGGATAAATATTGATCACGGCAATCGACTGAAGATTCAGGAACAGCAGATAAACCGTAGTAAGAGTCGCAGCAATTGCACCGGAACGCAAAACCACATGCTCGCTGCGGGCCATCATATTGCGGCCCGCCTGCCAGGGCGACACCGAAACCGTAATCATCCACATCAGGCCGGTAATCACGCCGTACATCGTAGCCGTGAAGTTATCGGACGCATTGACACCAGCCAAATTCCCGTGGTAATCCAGCAGGCCCTCCGGAGTGGCAGGGTTGTTCATCAAATTGGTCAGCAGCTCACCCAAGCCTCCCTGCGCATTAAAGATATAAGGCGCCGAAACCAGAGCTGCCACCAAAAAGACAATACACATCATCGCATCTGTGACAACATCGCCCTTCGAACCGGAATAGAAGGTAAAGCCGGTAAAGCAGAGCCAGCCCAAGAAGAGCCAAAGCTCATAGGACCAGCCAGTCATCTCCGCCATCAGGATCGCCACACCGGTCATACAGCTGAGCAGATACGCTGTCATCGAAATTACCGTAATGATACCGGAAACCCTGCGGTTGCGGAAATCATTGAACCGCTTGCCGAAATACTCTGGCATGGTCTCGCATTTAGACCGGCGCAAAAACCGGCCGAAGATTAGCGGACCAAAGACATATCCGGCCCCGCAGAATGCGTTCAGCAGCACAAGGTTGGTAATGTTGCCGCTGTAGCAAAAGCCCTGATCCCCCATGAAGCCGGTCACCGAGAGCATAGATGCAAATAGGGTCCCGGAAATCATCAGGGTGGAGGAATCACGCCCTGTCACATAGTAATCGCTAATGTTTTTGACCGAGCGTCCCACCAGTACGCCGACAATAAGATAGACCAGAATGCTGCCGAGTACGCCAAACAGGAAGATATTCATTGCTTATCCTCCTTTTCCCTCAGCGGACTTTTTGGCTCCTGATTCAGGGCGGCGAGAAGCGATATCCCCATCAGGATCAGAGGCCCGCCGATTGCAAAGGAGTA
>CALWWH010000174.1 GCA_944385195.1 uncultured Oscillospiraceae bacterium
GGGTCTTGCTTGGGAATTTCAATTAGAACTTGCTGGTGTTGACCTTGACGCCGGGGCCCATGGTGGACGCGACGGTGCAGGAGCGGATATACTGGCCTTTGGCAGCGGCGGGCTTGGCCCGGACAACAGCGCCCACGAGGGCGTTGAAGTTCTCAGCCAGCTTCTCGGTGCCGAAGGAGACCTTGCCGATGGGGCAGTGGATGATGTTGGTCTTGTCGAGGCGGTACTCGATCTTGCCGGCCTAGGACTCCTGGACAGCCTTGGCCACGTCGGGGGTGACGGTGCCGGACTTGGGAGAGGGCATCAGGCCCTTGGGGCCCAGAACCTTGCCCAGACGGCCAACGATACCCATCATGTCCGGAGAAGCGATGACGACATCGAAGTCGAACCAGTTCTCCTTGGTGATCTTCTCGACCAGCTCCATGCCGCCGACGTAGTCTGCACCGGCAGCCTTGGCCTCGTCGACCTTGGCGTCCGTGGCGAAGACCAGCACGCGGACGGACTTGCCGGTGCCATTGGGCAGAACGATGGCGCCGCGGACCTGCTGGTCGGCGTGGCGGGAGTCGACACCCAACTTCAGGTGGATCTCGACGGTCTCGTCAAACTTAGCCTTGGCGGTCTTCTGGACCAGCTCCATGGCATCGTTGACCTCGTACTGGGTGTTGCGATCGATCAGCTTAGCGCTGTCCTGATATTTCTTACCTCTGAACATGGTGACTCCTCCTTATTCCGCGACAGTGACGCCCATGGAGCGGCAGGTGCCGGCGACCATGCTCATAGCAGCCTCGATGGAGGCAGCGTTCAGGTCAGGCATCTTCTTCTCCGCAATCTCACGGACCTGGTCCTTGGTGATGGTGGCGACCTTGGTCTTGTTGGGCACGCCGGAACCCTTCTCCAGGTTCAGAGCCTTCATGATCAGGGTAGCGGTGGGGGGAGTCTTAGTGACGAAGGTGAAGCTGCGGTCAGCGTAAACCGTGATGACCACCGGGATCTTAAAGCCGGCCTGATCCTTGGTGCGCTCATTGAACTCCTTGATAAACGCGGAGATGTTGACGCCGTGCTGGCCCAGAGCGGGGCCAACAGGGGGGGAAGCAGTTGCCTTGGCGGCGGGAATCTGCAGTTTGATAATACCAGTAACTTTCTGTGCCATGATAGCACCTCCTGATGATATGTGGTAGTCGGGGCAAAGCCCCTCCCACGTCGCTGGGACAAGGGGTGACGGGCCTGGTTAGTCCGCCGCAGGCTCGACCTGGTCGAGCTGAAGTTCGACCGGAGTTTCGCGGCCGAACATAGAAACGACAACAGTCACGGCATTGCCGTCGACGTCGAGGGCCTCCACCGTCCCGGTGAAGCCGTCCAGCGGGCCGTCAATGATCCGCACACGGTCGCCCACGCCATAGGCCACCTCGACGCTGTGCTTTTCCACACCCATCTGGTAAACCTCGGCCTCGGTCAGAGGGATGGGCTTGTTGCCCTCACCCACGAAGCCGGTGACGCCGCGGACAGACTTGACAATATACCAAGCCTCGTCAGACATAACCATCTTGACCAGCACATAGCCGGGGAAGACCTTCCGCTCCACGGTCTTGGGGCCGTTTTCGGTGATCTCCGTGACGGTCTCCATGGGGATATTTACCGCATGGATCATGTCCTGCAGGTGACGGTTTTCGACGTTCTTCTCAATTGTCGCCTTAACAGTGTTTTCATAACCGGAGTATGTGTGCACCACATACCATTTCGCGGTCTCAGCCATCTGCTTGCCTCTTATGCGCCGGTGCAGAGCTTGATGATCCCCTGCACGACCAGATTGGCGACGGCATCAAACACCCACACGCAAACACCGACGACCAGAATGCTGGCCAGAACGATGAGGGTGTTGTTGATAATCTGGCTCTTGGTGGGCCAGACAACCTTCTTCAGCTCGCTGCGCATCTCACGGAACCAGCGCGCGACCCGTTTTGCAGCCCGGACGAAGATGTTGGGCCTCTTGCTTTCTTCTGCTGCCATGTCGATGCTCCTTACTTCGTCTCGGAATGGTTGGTGTGCTTGCGGCAGAATCTGCAGTACTTCCGCATCTGAAGACGATCAGGGTCGTTCTTCTTGTTCTTGACGGTGTTGTAGTTTCTCTGCTTGCATTCGTCGCATCTGAGGGTGATCTTTACACGCATGTCGGCACCTCCTTATTATGTTGCCTCCCTGTATCACCGGCCGGGAAAGTTTCGCGCCGGAGCGCCTCCGGCCGATGTGAATCTAGGCTCTTTTGCGCAGCAAAAAAAGACCTGATGTCACAGGTACAACTATTGTACCACAAAATTAGAGCTTGTCAACATTTATTTTGCCCCGTACGTGGAATAGTTTTGCGCTTTTGCGCCCGCTTCAGAACTTTGCCCTGGCAGCTTGACGCCCCGCCGCCCCTGTGCTACAATACCATCGACTTTACACCTGAGGTGACTTCCTATGAAGCGTATTATGGCAATCGATTACGGCCAGGCACGCACAGGTGTCGCTTTTAGCGACCTGAGTTGCAGCATCGCAGGCCACTGCACCGTCCTTCATGAGTCGGACCCCGAGCGCCTGATCGCCGCCCTCCAGGGCCTTGTCGAGCAGGAGCAGGTCGGCACCATCGTCATGGGCTACCCCCGGAATATGGACGGCTCAGAGGGCCCCCGCGCCGCGCTGTATCAAGCCTTTGCCGCCCAGCTGGAGGCCGCCGTCGGACTCCCCGTCCACCTCTGGGACGAGCGCCGTACCACCGTCGACGCCCACCGCATCCTCTCCCAACAAAATTACCACGGCAAAAAACGCAAAAATACCGTCGATGCCGTCGCCGCTTCGCTGATCTTGGAGGCCTTCCTGCGCTCGTTGTAGGACCCCCGCTCTCCCAGACGCCCATCCTCCGGATCGGGCGTCTCTTCCTTTTCCCCGCCGCATTTTATTTTGATTTTTTTCAAATATATCTGTTGACAGACATCAAACTATATGCTATCATCCTTTTAGATTGATCGAAAGGATGATTTGAATGTCGTCAAAAGCTCTCCCCTACCGCGCCCTGCGCACGCAGCCGCAGTACTGTAAGCTCATCGCCGCGAACATGGTCAACCGCTTCGGCGACTCCATCGATGCCATCGCCTACTCCCTGCTGATGTACCGCGTCACCGGCAGCGCCGCCCTGATGGCGCTGGTGCTGGCCATCAACTACCTGCCCACCATCGTCCTGCAGCCCATCGCGGGGGCCATCGTCGACAAGCTGAACAAGCAGAGGGTCATGGTCTGGTGCGACATCGGGCGTGGCGTCATCGTGGCGGCCACGGCGGCGCTGCATTTATTGGGCGCTCTCAACACGCCGCTGATTCTGCTCTCCGTGGTGGGCTGCTCTACCCTGGAGGCTCTCCGCGTCCCGGCGGGGGTGGCCATTGTGCCCTCTCTGCTCTCGGAGGAGCTCTACACCACCGGCACCGCGCTGAACCAGACCCTCAGCAGGGTCTGCGAGGTCATCGGCCTGTCCCTGGCGGGCGCGGTGGAGGGCCTGCTGGGCATGGCCGGTGCGCTGCTGATCGACGCGGCGACCTTTGTCCTCTCCGCCCTGGCCGTCGCCCTGATCCGCAGCCAGAGTGCCAGGGAAAAAGACAGCGCCCCGCTGAACGTCAAAGGGATCATACAGAGCATCAAAGAGGGCTTTGTTTACATCGTCCACACCCGGACGCTCTTTGCGCTCCTGCTCTTCGGCATGGGCCTGAATCTCAGCAACGTCCCCTACGGCGTGTTTGCCACCGCCTATCAGACGGATTTCATCGGACTGAGCCCTACCCTCATGTCGGCCGTGCAGCTGGCCGGCACCGGTGCGATGGCTCTGGGCGCGTTTTTGTCGCCAAAGGTCCCGCTTCACAACCGCGCCAAGGCGCTGCTCAGCTGCGGCGTCTCCGCGGTCAGCTTTGCCATCCTGACGCAGCTGCCGGCGGTTGAAGACTTTTACTTGCGTGTAGGCCTGTTATTTGGTATTATGATCGTGTACAATATTGCCGGCGCCATTTTGAGCCTGGTTTTCAGCGTGACTTTTATGAAATTCGTGGATAAGGCTTATCTGGGCCGGGTCAGCGGCGCCACCAACGCGGTTTTGACCTGTGCTGCACCCCTGGGCGCACTGGTCTGCTCTGCGCTGGCGACGGTCATTCCCGTCCCGCAGATGCTCTGGGCCGGCGTGATCCTCTCTGCGGCGCTGTTTGGACTCATCGCCTCGGTGAAGGTCTACCGGCAGATGTAAGGTTCGGAAAGAGGGTAGCCCATGAATCTCATCAAAGTCCCCGACGCGCGGCGCGAGGTGCTGCATATTCTCACATCGCAGATGCTGGAGCGGCGCCCGGACACAGGCCAGGCCATCGGCGGCATCCGGCACCTGATGGCCCACTACCAGCAAACATATGAGCTGTCCAAGGCGCAGGCTACGGCCATGTTTCAGCCTCTGCTGGAGATCGAACAGCACGTCCTTAAGGGCCTTGGCCTCTCTGAGGAGATCCTGGAGCGGTACTTTAGCCCCCCGGGCGACGGCGAATGGTGTCCTGGCTCCATCCTGGCCCACGCCAACGGGCAGCCTCTGGGCGTGGAGGAGGCCTGCGCCTTTGTGCTGCTGCTCATTAGCGACGATCAGGACGGCATCGTCGGCGTCCTTCCCATGGTCCAGTTCCTACAGGCGCTGCAAACGCAGGATCTGAGCAACGATCTTCGCTGGCAGCTGGCGGAGCTGTGCAGCGACTGGAGCCGCCACCAGGCCCTCGTCGAGGAGATCCTCACCCGGGGCGCAGCGCTTTATGCCCAGGCGCTCCCCGCCGCCCAGGCCCTGATCGACAACTGGTACGAGGCGCTTGCCCCCAAGCTCGCCGCGGGGACGCTCAGTATCGCCCCTCTGCGCATGGCCGACCTCCAAGATTTCACCCTTCGCCCGGCGCTGTTTTCCTGCAACGCCATCAGCCTCTGCAGTTTCAACCCTGCCGCCCAAAACC
>CALWWH010000175.1 GCA_944385195.1 uncultured Oscillospiraceae bacterium
TTGCCTTAGTTTGAGTTATTTCTCGTTGTTGGCGGTGACGACCCCGTGACCAGCGGTGCGGCCGCCCTCGCGGATAGCGAAGCGGCGGCCGTTCTCGATGGCGATCGGGGTGATCAGCTCGACATCCATAACGACGTTGTCGCCAGGCATGCACATCTCAACGCCCTCAGGCAGGGAGATGATGCCGGTAACGTCGGTGGTACGGAAGTAGAACTGCGGACGATAGTTGTTGAAGAAGGGGGTATGACGGCCGCCCTCTTCCTTGGACAGGACGTAGACCTGGCCCTTGAACTTGGTGTGGGGATGAATGGAGCCGGGCTTAGCCAGAACCTGGCCGCGCTCGACGTCCTTCTTCGCGATGCCGCGGAGCAGAGCGCCGATGTTGTCGCCGGCCTCAGCGAAGTCCAGCAGCTTGCGGAACATCTCGATGTCGGTGACGACGGTGTTGCGGGGCTGATCCATCAGGCCAACAATCTCGACAGGCTCGTTCTTCTTGATGATGCCACGCTCAACACGACCGGTAGCAACGGTGCCACGGCCGGAAATGGTGAAGACGTCCTCGACGGGCATCAGGAAGGGCATGTCATCTCTGCGCTCAGGAGTGGGGATATAGTTGTCGACGCAGTCCAGCAGCTCCTTGATGCAAGCATACTCAGGAGCGTTGGGGTCAGTGGACTCGGAAGCCAGCGCTTCCAGAGCGGAGCCTTTGACGATGGGGATCTCGTCGCCGGGGAACTCGTAGTAAGACAGGGTCTCGCGGACCTCCATCTCAACCAGCTCCAGCAGCTCCTCGTCGTCGACCTGATCGCACTTGTTCAGGAAAACAACGATTGCAGGGACGCCGACCTGACGGGCCAGCAGGATGTGCTCCTTGGTCTGAGCCATGGGGCCATCGGTGGCGGCGATAACCAGAATCGCGCCGTCCATCTGAGCAGCACCGGTGATCATGTTCTTGATATAGTCAGCGTGTCCCGGGCAGTCGACGTGAGCGTAGTGACGCGCAGCGGTCTCGTACTCGACGTGGGCGGTGTTGATCGTGATACCACGAGCCTTCTCCTCGGGGGCCTTATCGATGGAAGCATAGTCCTCGAAGGAAGCCTGGCCCAGCAGAGACAGGTACTTGGTGATAGCGGCGGTCAGAGTGGTCTTGCCGTGGTCGACGTGACCGATGGTGCCAATGTTAACATGGGGCTTAGTACGCTCAAATTTTGCCTTTCCCATTGTGGAAAATCCTCCTTAGTTTGAAGTAGAAAATCGAAAGGGCTTAGTTACCCATACTATACCGCATTTTGCGATATTAAGCAAGTCTTTTTTGCACTAATAGCGCACAATTATGCGCGTCCGCGCTTCTTGAGCAGCTCTTCCTGAATGCTCTTGGGAAGCTCGACATAGTGGCTGGGCTCCATGGAGTACTGGCCACGGCCCTGGCTGCGGCTGCGCAGATCGGTGGCGTAGCCAAACATCTCAGACAGCGGCACGTACGCGTCGATCTGTTCGACGCCATTGTTGCCCTCCATGCCAAGGATGCTGCCGCGGCGCGCGTTGATGTCGCCGATGATGTCGCCCATATAGTCCTCGGGGACAATGACGGCGACCTTCATGATGGGCTCCAGGATGGTGGGGCTTGCCTTTTGGCAAGCGTCCTTAAAAGCCATACTGCCGGCGATCTTAAAGGCCATCTCAGAGGAGTCGACCTCATGATAAGAGCCATCGTACAGCGTGACCTTCACGTCGACCACGGGGAAACCAGCCAGAACGCCGGCTTCCATGGCGCCGCGGATACCGGCATCGACTGCCGGGATATACTCCTTGGGGATGGCGCCGCCGACGACCTTGTTGATAAACTCGTAACCCTTGCCGGATTCGTTCGGCTCAACAATGATCTTGACGTGGCCATACTGACCCTTACCGCCGGACTGGCGGGCATACTTGCAGTCAACGTTCGCGCTCTTGCGGACAGTCTCCTTATAGGCGACCTGGGGAGCGCCGACATTGGCCTCAACCTTGAACTCACGAAGCAGACGGTCCACGATGATCTCCAGATGGAGCTCACCCATACCTGCAATGATGGTCTGGCCGGTCTCTTCGTCGGTGTAGGTCTTAAAGGTGGGGTCCTCCTCGGCCAGCTTTGCCAGCGCAATGGCCATCTTCTCCTGACCAGCTTTGGTCTTGGGCTCGATGGCGACGCGGATGACGGGCTCGGGGAACTCCATGGACTCGAGGATGATGGGATTCTTCTCGTCGCAGAGGGTGTCGCCGGTGGTAGTATTCTTCAGGCCGACCGCAGCGGCGATATCGCCGGTGTAGACCTCGTCGATGTCCTCGCGGTGGTTGGCGTGCATCTGAACAACGCGGCCAAGGCGCTCTCTCTGCCGCTTGTTGGCGTTATAAACTGCGCTGCCGGAGGTCATATGACCGGAGTAGACGCGGAAGAAGCACAGCTTGCCGACATACGGGTCCGTGGCGATCTTAAACGCCAGCGCGCTGAAGGGCTCATCATCGCTGGGATGGCGGACATCCTCTTCGTCGGTGTCGGGATTGACACCGGCAATGGCGGGAATATCCAGGGGGCTGGGCATATAGTTGACAATGGCGTCAAGCAGCTCCTGCACACCCTTATTGCGGTAGGAAGTACCGCAGCAGACGGGCATCATGCGGACATTGACGGTGGCCTTGCGAATGGCCTTCTGCATCATCTCCTCGGGGATTTCCTCTCCTTCGAGATAAAGCATTGCCAGCTCGTCGTCCTCGTCGCAGATGGAGTCCATCAGTTTCTCATGGTACTCCTGCGCCAGATCCATCATGTCTTCGGGAATCTCTTCCTCGCGCATGTCCTTGCCCAGTTCATCGTAGAACACGAAAGCCTTCATTTTCAGAAGGTCGATAACGCCCTTGAAGTCCGCTTCAGCGCCAATGGGCAGCTGAATGGGCACAGCGTTACACTTCAGACGGTCATGGATCATCTGCAGAACGCGGTAGAAATCTGCACCCATGATATCCATCTTATTGATATAGATCATACGGGGGACGTTATACTTGTCCGCCTGACGCCACACGGTCTCAGTCTGGGGCTCAACGCCGCCCTTGGCGCAGAGCACCGTGACAGCGCCGTCGAGCACACGCAAAGAGCGCTCAACCTCGACGGTAAAGTCGACGTGGCCCGGGGTATCAATGATGTTGATGCGGTGACCCTTCCAAAAGCAAGTGGTAGCAGCGGAGGTAATGGTAATACCGCGCTCCTGCTCTTGCGCCATCCAGTCCATGGTAGCGGCACCTTCGTGGGTCTCGCCCATCTTGTAGGTACGGCCGGTATAGAACAGAATACGCTCGGTTGTGGTGGTCTTACCGGCATCAATATGGGCCATGATACCGATATTTCGGGTCATCTCCAGAGAATACTGCCTCGGCATAAAAAACTCCTCAAATTCTATATATCTTCTATCCTTCATGGCGCATTCTCAGGCGCCCACCGCGCATCATTCGCGGTCTACATCAAAGGAAATGGGTCTCTTACCAGCGATAGTGGGAGAACGCCTTGTTGGCCTCGGCCATCTTGTGGGTGTCCTCGCGCTTTTTCACGGAAGAGCCGGTATTGTTGCAGGCGTCCATGATCTCCGCGGCCAGGCGCTCGCGCATGGTGCGCTCAGAGCGGGCGCGGGAGTAGTTGGTCAGCCAACGCAGGCCGAGCGTTTGACGGCGCTTGGGGCGGACCTCAATGGGAACCTGATAGGTGGCGCCGCCGACACGGCGAGCCTTGACCTCTACAGAAGGCATGATATTCTCCATAGCCTGCTGGAAAGCTTCCAGGCCGGTCTTGCCGGTCTTCTCTTCGATGATATCGAAGGCGCCGTAGACGACCTTCTGGGCGACGCCCTTCTTGCCGTCAAGCATGACACTGTTGATCAGCTTCGTAACCAGAACGGAATTGTAGATTGGATCCGGCAGGATCTCTCTCTTCGGAACAGAACCTCTTCTGGGCACTTCGCTTCCCTCCTTCACCTTGTGATTTCATAGGTACTCGATATGCTCGCTCCGCGGAGCCTCCTCCGCGTGCGGTCTCGTGGGTGCCAGCCGAAGTTCGTCATATTATATATCACAAACATCCGGCAAGGCAATCCTTGCGGGGATGGGGTATTGCTTACTTCTTGGGTCTCTTGGCGCCGTACTTGGAACGGCTCTGACGGCGGTTCTGAACGCCCTGGGTGTCGAGAGTACCACGGATGATGTGGTAACGGACACCAGGCAGGTCCCTGACACGGCCGCCGCGGATCAGCACGACAGAGTGCTCCTGCAGGTTGTGGCCAACACCAGGGATATACGCAGAAACTTCGTAGCCGTTGGTGAGACGCACACGGGCGATCTTACGCAGAGCGGAGTTCGGCTTCTTGGGGGTAGAGGTACGGACTGCGGTGCAGACGCCGCGCTTCTGAGGAGAGCTCAGATCGGTGTCGCGGCCCTTCAGGGTGTTCAGGCCCTTCTGCAGTGCGGGGGAGGTGGACTTGTAGCTCACCTGCTCTCTGCCCTTTCTGACCAGCTGGTTAAAAGTAGGCATGAATTGTTTCCTCCTTTCTCGATGAATGGGCGTGTCCTGCACGCCGCAGATATTATTAACCATTCGGCGGTAATTTATACCGCCGAAGGCAATAAACTTATTTCAGGATCCCGGCACAGGCGGTACCGACCTCGATGCCGCAGGCGGCGCCCAGCTCTTTCATGCTGGGAATCCAGGAGATCAGCGTCCCGGTCTGGCGGCAGAGCTCCTCGAGGGGGCTCGTCACACGGTCTTCGGCGTCCTTAGCCAGATAGACCCGCTCCACCGAACCGGCGAGGATCGCCTTACGGAGCTGCTTGGCTCCTGCGATATGCTTGGAATTGGTCAGGGCCGTGAGCATGGCAAACACCTCCGTGGCGCTGGAATGGGCTCTCGATTTTTGGGCAAACTACGCCCAGGCAATTTTGAATTATAGCATATTACACGAAATTCGTCAATAGAAATTTTGCATCCTGCCCAAAGGCAATCTCTTGTGAGAATGCACAAACAAGGTCCCGGATGCGTACAAACGTCCGGGATGGAAGGGTTATTTTTGCTGGGCGCACATAAGATATGCGTTTTCCGGCAGTTTGTTATGTGCGGTCAATACATCTCCATCAAACTTTAAAATAAAAGGAGCTGACTCAAATGTCCAAACACCCAACCTGGTGGCGCAATCTGATCCTGTGCTATATCGGCGGGATGACCTATGTCCTGCTGGAGTATCTCTGGCGCGGGCGGTCTCACCCGACGATGTTCCTGCTGGGCGGACTTTGCTTCGTCCTGCTGGGATTATTAAATGAGGGCCTGCGGCCGAATCTGCCTCTGGGGCTGCAATCGCTGATGGGCGCAGTGGTGGTTACGGCGCTGGAGCTGGCCTGCGGGCTCATCGTCAACGTGGCCCTGGGCTGGGATGTCTGGGACTACAGCGACCTGCCGCTGAACTTCCTTGGCCAGATCAGCCTGCCGTTTTTCCTGCTCTGGATTCCCCTCAGCGCCGTGGCCATCCTGGCGGATGATCTGCTGCGGCATGTTTTGTTCGGGGAGCCGAAGATAAAGCACAGGCTGTTTTAAACTACAGGCCGGTGGCCCTGGGCCACCGGTCTCTGACTGTCGATCAGCTTCCCATAAAGGAAAGCCTCGCAGAGTTCCGTCGTCCGCAGACGACGGAATAAAATCAAAATTCGTCATTTCCGGGGACATGCGCCTCGGAAATGACACTTCTCATGGCGGAAGGGGCGACTTTTTCGCAAGAAATCGAGGCCCTTCCGCCATGCAACTCCCCACGAAAACACGGAGAAGCCGTGTTTTCAAGCGCCTCAGGGGAAACAGCGGCGCTGTTTCC
>CALWWH010000176.1 GCA_944385195.1 uncultured Oscillospiraceae bacterium
AGCTGCCGGATTAAAAAGCGGCCTTTGCCCAGTGGAAAAAGAATTGCGCTGCAATTGCAGCGCAATTCTTTTTCCACTGGGCAAAGGCCGCTTTTTAATCCGGCAGCTTGATCAACGGGGCGTCGGCGTCGGGATCATCCGCCGCAGCGCGGGCGCAGAAGCTCTTAAAGTCGTTGATATACTGGTCATAATTGTCCTGGCTGTAACCGTAGACAAAATGCCCGCCGTGGGCACGGAGGAGGCCGATGAGCTGCTCACGCTGCGTATCCTCGGCAACGCAGAGCTCGTGGTAATCCCGCTTGCTGGTAAAGATGGACACCGGCCACTTATAGCGGCCCAGGACCTTGGAGTCAAATTGCTTGTAAACCCAGACGATCTCATCCACAGAGAAAACGTAGCTCTTCCCTCGCTGGCTATACCAGACATGGCTCTGGCCAATACGGGCGTTGCCAAGGGCTTCGGCGTGCTCCCACTCCTGCGCCGCGGCAGCGTCGCTGCCCAGGGTATTGGTGACCTGCTCATGGCAGCGGCCGGAACGAGCGAAGACCAGCTCCAGAACGAACCAGACCAGGCTCAGCAAGCCCAGGACAAAGACAATCCAGTTGCCAGCAACCCCCATGAGGCCCACCTTGCCATGCTGGACCTCCAGGGCAAGAATGGTACCCGTGGGCTCGTCGCCGTCAAATCCGCTGAGCTTAGATTGGGTAATCCAGTCAGACATACTCTGGTAGCTCTCGTCGTCCAGGGCGGTGACCTGGCCGCTGATGGTTCCCATTTGGTTCATGATGCCCGAGTCGTTGCGGTAGTAGTCATAGCTCTGGTCGGTGGCGCGCTCGAACTTCTCCTCGCTTTTTCCGTCAGCGCGCATGGAAAGATAGATATCGTTATCCAGTCGGACAATATAGTATACCTCCAAGGTCTCGCCGCCAGAGTTGGACAAGGACGCATAAGCGCTCATCAGACGGCTCATATCGAAGCTGACATAGTCGCCCTCTTTCACGTTTGCACCCAGAGCGTTGAGGTCTTTTGCCCCGCCCAGCATGGTCAAGACGCCGCCTGCACTCACAGCCAGCAGCACCGCAGCGAGCACCAGGGCGAGGATCATCCGCGGCATCGCTGCCAGCAGGCTCTGACGTTTCATGGATTGGTACATGATGTAGTTCCTCCTGTGTATCCTATATGCTGAGGACTATTGTACTGCATTTTTTGGCAAAAGTCTACTGTATTTACAGACCCAGCAGCAGCGGCACAATATCAGCTGGCGTGGCTGCCAGATAGTCCGCCGATTGCAGTTCCTCTAAGCTTCCGCTGCCGTAGAGCACACCAATGCCCAGCATCCCGCAGCTGTGACCGCTGGTGATATCCGAGGCGCGGTCTCCGATCATGGCACATCCCTCACCGGAGACGATGCCGCAAAGCTCCATACCATATCGCAGCACGGCTGGCTTATCACTCCGGCTCTCGTCGAGGGTCGCCCCGGCAACCTCATCGAAGTACTTTGCCAGATCAAAGTGCTCCAAAATACGGATGGTATAGATTTCCGGTTTGCTGGTGGCAAGGACCAACCGCTTCCCGGCATCTCTGAGGGCCTGGAGCATCTGCGGCACACCGGGATAGACACTGTTCTCGAACAGACCCACTGTGGAAAAGCGCTCACGGTAGTAGGCCACGGCCCGTGCAGTATCCTCGCTGTTGAGGCCATAGACCTTAGAAAAAGAAGTACTCAGGGGCGGGCCGATAAAGTTCGCCGCTGTGACCTGAGCGCCAGGTTCGACGCCCAGCTTGTCCAGCGCGTAGCGGACGCAGGCGAGGATGCCCGGGGCCGAGTCGGTCAGCGTGCCGTCCAGGTCGAAAAAGACTGTGTGAAGCATAGGATACTTCCTCCTTTGGTATGTGGGGTTTGCGCGGGAATGGAAAGGGCTTTTTACTTCGGTCCCCGGCGGCTTTGAGGGGGGGTACTGTTTCGATTGCGGCTGCCGCTTCCCTGGGCAGTTTTTCCGCTGTGCGTATCGGGGCGTTTGCCGCCCTGGGGCCCGGGCTTTTTCCCGCTCCGGGATATGGGCTTCTGTTCCTGTCGCTGGGATGGGCGGTCATGATGATCGACCGGCTTATGGCGGGGGCGAATCAGGCACTTCGGGCCGAATCCTACCAGATCCATGCGGCCCGCCTTCTGTAGGGCCTCCAACACCAGAGCGTAGTTCTTCGGGTTGCGATACTGGATCAGCGCCCGCTGCATGGCCTTCTCATGGGGATCAGTGGGAGTATATACCTTCTCCATGGTCCGAGGGTCATAGCCAGTGCAGTACATGACCGTTGACACCGTGGACGGCGTCGGGTAGAAGTCCTGCACTTGCTCGGGCATATAGCCCAAGTCCCGCAGATATTCCGCCAGCTCCACAGCCTCCTTCATGGTAGAGCCTGGGTGGCTGCTCATCAGATAGGGCACCAGATACTGATCCTTCCCCAGCAGTTGATTCATGCGTTTATATTTTCGCACAAAGCGGTTGTAGACGCTGCGGTCGGGCTTGCCCATGCGTTGCAAAACCGGGTCGGAGATGTGCTCCGGAGCGACCTTCAGCTGGCCGCTGATGTGGTACTCCACCAGTTCCCGGAAGAAGCTCTCGTCCCGATCCGCCAACAGATAGTCGAAGCGTATTCCGCTGCGAATGAAGACCTTCTTGACCTTTGGCAGGGCGCGCAGCTTACGCAAAAGGGCGAGATAATCACTGTGATCGACCTCCATGTTGCGGCAGGGATAGGGAAACAGGCACTGGCGGTCCTTGCAGGCGCCAACTTTTATCTGCTTTTGACAGGCAGGCTTGCGGAAATTGGCAGTGGGGCCGCCAACGTCGTGGATGTAGCCCTTAAATTCCGGGTCTTCGGTCATCAGGCGGGCCTCTTCCAGGAGAGACTCGTGGCTGCGAGACTGGATGATGCGCCCCTGGTGGAAGGTCAAGGCACAAAAACTGCATGCACCAAAGCAGCCGCGGCAGGAGGTCAGGGAGAACTTGACCTCTTCAATGGCGGGGATGCCGCCCAAGGAATCGTAGCTGGGATGCCACCTGCGGGTGTAGGGCAAGACGTAGACTGCATCCATTTCCTCCGTGCTCAGGGGGTACTGGGGCGGGTTCTGGACAATATAGCCATCGCCGCAGGGTTCCGCCAGAGCACTGCCACTGAAGGGATCGGTGTTTTGATACTGAATCCGAAAGCTCTCGGCATAAGCGCGCTTACTTTGGCGCACCGTTTCACTGGAGGGAAGGATTTCATAGTCGACGCCATCCATGAGCGCGTCGGCACGGTAAACCGTGCCCCGGATGAAGGTAATATCCTTAACGCTGAGGCCGCTGTTGAGGGCGTCTGCACACTCAATGATGCTCTTCTCCCCCATGCCATAGAGGACCAGGTCGGCCCCGGAGTCCACCAGGATGGAGGGGAACATCTTGTCCGCCCAGTAGTCGTAGTGACTCAGGCGGCGCAGGCTGGCCTCGATGCCGCCGATGAGGATGGGCGTCTGGGGGAACTGCTTGCGGATGAGCCTGCAATATTCATAGGTTGCATAGTCCGGACGCTTCCCCATGACGCCGCCCGGGGTGTAGGCATCGCTCTTGCGACGGCGCTTTGCCACAGAATAATGGCAGACCATAGAATCCATATTGCCGCCCATGACCAGAAAGCCCAGGCGCGGCGCGCCGAGAACAGTGATGGAGCTGGGATTTTTCCAGTCCGGCTGGGCAATGATACCCACCTTATAGCCATGAGACTCCAGCACGCGGCTGATGATGGCATGGCCGAAGCTGGGGTGGTCGACGTAAGCATCCCCAATGACGTAGACAAAATCACACTGCTCCCAGCCCCGCTCAGCCATATCCGCCCGCGAGATAGGCAGAAATTCTTGTGGTAAGGACATATCGACACTCCTGTCTGTGTAAAAACGCAAGATAAGATAAGTGTAGCAAAAAATCGCCCTGTTTGCAATCCGAAAGAATGATTTTCTTGCCCATGGGACATACTAGCCTTGGAAATTCAATGAGGAGGCGTTGCTATGGACGCGACCGCACTGGTATTGGCAATCATCGGAGCCATTAATTGGGGCCTCGTAGGCATTTTCAAATTTGACCTGGTGGCTTGGATTTTCGGCGGGCAGACCGCTGGCTTCAGCCGGGTCATCTACACCCTTGTCGGCCTCGCCGGCCTGTGGTGCATCTCCCTGCTGTTCCGCAAGGATGAGCTTGGCGAGAAGAACTGAAAAACGGCGGCTCTGTGTTGGCAGAGCCGCCGTTTTTTCCTTAAATGGTTTCCAGATACGGCCTGTCGCAGAAGGGGTTCACGGGGCTGACGCCCTTGAACGCGCTCTTGCCAGTGATCTTACTGATGACCGCCGGAACCGTGTACTCGTTGAGGGTGTAGGCATTGACCATAGTCTTGATCATTCTCAGATCGAGCATGTGGTAGGGATTGGCAAAGCTGATGGCCATGGTTGGGATCTCCGCAGAGAACCACGGAGTAGCACCCATCATACCGCCCTTCCACTCGATGCGGATGCTGGTGTTGTTAGAGGCAGAGGGATAGTTGAAAACAAACATCGCCAGATCATACTGATCCTTGATGTCGCTGACCTTAGATGGCATGTCACCGAAGCCCAGACTCTCCATATTAATGACCTCGAAGCCCTCAGCTTCCAGCGCCTTTTTGATGGTCTCGGACAGGCTGGGCCCGGAATCATCCATAAAGCCGCCCTTGGCGGCCTCACCGCAAGTCAGGGCAATGCGATGATACTTCTCCGGAGTGATGGGCAGCAGGTGCTGGGTGTCCTTGACCAGGGTCGCGGAGCGATCCGCGCAGTCCTTAGCCCAGGCCACGTGTTCCTCGCAGCGCAGGTATTCGAGCTTCTCGGCAGCAGGGACAAGACGGCCTTCAGCTGCCTTTTTATGTAGGCCCATGGCTGCCTTGGTACCTAGGATGCGCGTCAGAGCATCCTCCAGGCGCTGCTCGCTGATGACGCCGGACTTGTAGCCGTCCATCATGTAACCCAGATCTTCGTCCAGACTCTTATTGAAGAGGAACATATCCATACCAGATGCAATAGCATACGGAACTGCCTTGCGGCGCTCCATGGCGGTGGTAAAGCCCAGCATCGGAGTGGCATCTGTGATGAGCATCCCGTTAAAGCCCAATTCGCCGCGGATCAAGCCATTGATCAGCGTTGGGTTGAGCGTGCAGGGCATGTACATCTCGGCCTCAGTGGCTTCAGGATTCAGCTTTTTGGTCCAGGCGGGCTGAGCAATCTGTCCGACCATAATGGTCTCAGCCCCAGCCTCGATCATACCCTTGTAGATCTTGCCATAGGTGGCCATCCAGTCCTCAGGACTCAGGGAGTTGACGGTAGTGATCAGGTGCTGGTCACACTCGTCGACGCCATCGCCAGGGAAGTGCTTTGGGGAGACGATCAGTCCCTCTTCCTTGGCCGCCTTCATGTAGCTCAGCCCCATGGTTAGGACTGTGTCAGGATCTGAGCCGAAGGTCCGCAGGTTGGTGATGGGGTTGCGCCAATTCATGTCGATGTCAACAATGGGGGCAAAGGAGTAGTTGATACCGCAGGCGCCGCCCTCGGCACAGGAAACCTTGCCCAGGCGGTAGCCCATGGTGGCCGGGTCATTGCAGGCAGCAGCCTGCAGGGGTTTGCCAAAATCAGTGCCGCTGGCCGCAGCGCCGATGCCTCCCGCTTCCAGATTTGCAGCGATGAAGAGGGGAATCTTGGCCATAGACTGCATTTTGCGGACGCTGCCTTGCAGATCGCCAGCAGAGGGACGATACATCATACCTCCAACGCCCTTTTTAATGATTTCGTCCAGCGCATCAGGGCCGCCGCCAAAGGCAACAGGCAGAAACAGCTGCGCGATTTTCTCCTCAATGGTCATAGCGGCGATGGTATCTCTGACCCAGGCAATCTCTTCGTCAGATAGGTAAAACGGTTTAGCTTTCAGATCGATCATGTTTACATTCCTCGCTTTCACATATTAGATGCCATCGTCAGTATAGCTTAAAACTGCCACAAAAACAACAGAGATTTCGGATATTTTACTATCATTTTCTGCACAGTTCATAAAATGATAGTCCAAGAAACGAAATTGTACATATACTTTTTCGCCATAACAGGGTATGATGAAAAAAACATAACGAGGTGATCCCTATGAGCAACAACAAATACGATGCCATTCTATTTGACCTGGACGGCGTCATCTGCAGCACGGACGAGTATCACTACCTGGCATGGAAGACCATTGCCGATGAACTGGGACTCCCCTTTAGCCGTGAAAAGAGCAACCGCACGCGAGGCGTCAGCCGAATGGAGAGCCTGCAAATCGTCATTGAAGACTACGACAAGCCGCTGACCGATGAGGAGAAGCGTCAGCTGGCTGATGTCAAGAACGAGCGCTACAAAAAGCTTCTCGAGCAGATGGGTCCTGCCGATCTTGACCCACAGGTGTACAAAACCCTGGTGGCCCTGCGTGCAAAGGGGATCAAACTGGTCATCGGGTCCTCCAGCAAAAATGCTAAGCTGATTTTGGGCCGTTTGGGCCTGGGCGATTTCTTCGATGCCATCGCCGACGGCACCGATATCACCCACTCCAAGCCTGACCCGGAAGTCTTTCTCTGCGCAGCTAAGAAGGTCGCCATCGTGCCTGAGCGCTGCCTGGTCGTTGAAGACGCTGTCGCCGGCGCCATGGCGGGCCACGCTGCGGGCTGTGATGTCGCCTGCGTGGGCGATGCGGCTGCCAACGAGGCCGGCGACTACAACCTCAGCTCCTTTGCCCAGCTGCTGGACTGCGTGTAAGCTGAAAAAGAGGGAGCTGCTGCAACGGGACTATGCAATACAGACACGACCTCACAAATAAGTATCAAAAGCGGCCGGATTACCAAACGAAGGTAATCCAGCCGCTTTGATTGCTTGATTTTAGAAATAGGCGATATGCCGCAGCCATTGCATTAGTCTGGCTTATTCCTCATCGTCATCATCGTCCACTTTGAAGAAAGCGGAAAAATCAAAAGGCGGGGTATACTCCTGGATCTTGGCCACCAGCTGCGCATCCAGATGCTCGCGGGCTACAGTCTCGCGGTCAAAGACCATGGTGGTCTTGGTGTCGGGCGTATAAGCGGGCCAGTGGGCCATGTTTTCGTGGTTCGGGTTGCCCGTCTTGGCAAAGGCGACATAGGCGCCGGCGTACTCGGCCTCCAGCTTGTCACTGACGCCTTCAATATTTGCCACAGGCACAATCTGAGTGTTATGGAAGGCAAAGGGAATATCCGAGCAGTGCCATGCAGCTTTGCCATCGTCGATGCTGAAGTCCAGCGCGAACATGTAGCTGTAGACAGGACTCTCCGTGGCCTGGCAGCGCAGGTCGAGGTACTGCAAAGACGCGGGGCGGAACATAGTGTCGACGACGTTCAAATCGACGATATTTTTCCCCGGGTAGGCAGTCTTGAACAGGTCAATCAGCTCGTCTGCATGCTCTTCGCCGTACTTTCCCACGACAACTGCGCGGCGCTCTGCCTCGGACAACTCGTTCTTTTTCGGGATGCCAGGGCCGAAGGAGAACTCCGCCACGACGGTGCCAACCATGGTGGGAACCGTCTTGGCATGATCAGTGAAGCCAACCTCCAGCGGATCGCCCACGTACCAGTCGTTGGCTTTGGGGCCCCAGGATGCACGGATACCCTTCTTGGCAAGCTTCTTCTGGCAGGCGTTGAAGGCGTCAAAAAGCTTCGGCACAGGGACCTTCTCCAGCTCCGCAACGCTGGCGACGCCCAGCTTCTCCATGACGGTCTCGACGATCTCCTTATCGCGGCGGTTCTGGCCAAAGCCGAAGCCACCAGCAACACCGCTCATGATGATGGCACGGTGAAACAGGCCGTCCGCAGTAGGAGTTTGCAGCAAAGAGGTGACCTTCATGCCGCCGCCGGACTGACCGAAGATGGTGACATTCTCAGGATCGCCGCCGAAGGCCGCAATGTTCTCCCGGACCCACTGAAGAGCTGCAACAATATCGGCCTGACCGGCGTTGGCAGAGTTATGGTACTCCTCACCGAAGTCGGACAGATCCAGATAGCCCAGCATATTCAGGCGGTGGTTGATGGAGACGACGACAACATCACCCCAGGTGGCCAGTTGATCCCCGTCATAAGCCACCATTTCGATAGAGCTGCCGCCAGAGAATCCACCGCCGTGGATCCAGAACATAACGGGCTTCTTGGTCTCGGGGTTCAGGTCGCGGGACCAGATGTTCAGATATTGGCAGTGCTCACTCTCAGGCCAAAAACGATGGGGAATGGTTATGTCGCCCATAGGGCTGGGAGGAGTCATCAGAGGTGCGATGTAACCATATCCGGTGGCATCCTTGACCCCCTCCCAGGGTTCTACAGGGGTTGGCATATGCCAGCGCTGGGCGTCGGCGTATTTGATGCCTAGAAAGATATTGGTGCCGTCGAGGATATAGCCGCGGATCTTGCCGGCTTTTGTTTGGACGATGGGTGTTTCGCTGTTGCAAATAAACTGTCTTGCCATATAGAGCGCTCCTTTCAACTGGCCACATAACGCGGACATTCTGTTGTTCATAATGTAGCACATTTATTTTCATTTAGATACTGGCGTTTTAAATAATAAATCTACGACAAATTTATTCAAAGGGTAGAATTTCCGTTCCTGGCTGTCATGAGACTGTCTCTGTTTTCGCCATTGCGTTTTTACCGCAAATGGGGTATGATATATGATGAGGTATCGTTCGATGGGAGGGGATTTCCATGCTGCTGGGCAATGAGACGCTGCGGCATCAATTGCAGGGCATGCTGCGTCAGGGCACGCTGCCCCACTGTCTGCTGCTGACGGGGCCGGAAGGATCTGGGAAATCCACTCTGGCCCGTGAGATCTCCATGGCGTTGCAGTGCGAGTGTCCACAAGACGGCATGGCCTGCCGGACCTGTGCCGAGTGTCGCCGCATTGCGGCGGGTATCCACCCAGACCTGATCGAAGTAGCGTACGAAACAGCCGGCAAAGCCGCCGGTTATAATAAAGGTCAGGTGGCCTATATTCGCCAGGCAGTCTGTGCCGACGCCTCCATCAAACCAAACCAGGGCAAGAAAAAGATCTACCACTTTTTAGACGCGGACAAGCTCAATGCCAACTCCCAGAATGCGCTGCTAAAGCTCATTGAAGAGCCCCCCTCCTATAGCATATTTCTGCTGGAGAGCCGCAACCCGGATCAGCTGCTGCCCACAGTGCGCTCCCGCGCCGTACAGCTGCGGCTAGAACCCCTGCCGCAGCCGGTTTTAGAGCGGGAATTGACTGTCCGCTGTCCGCGCAGCAGCGCAGAAGAGCGGAAGGCAGCGCTTCGCCGCTGTGCCGGATGGCTGGGCCAGGCCATTGAGCTGGTGGAGTCCGGCGGCGGCACGTCCCCGG
>CALWWH010000177.1 GCA_944385195.1 uncultured Oscillospiraceae bacterium
ATGGAGGGAAAGTCCTTGACAAATTGCGCAGGGCGTGTTATGATATCAAGGCAATCGGGGGTATAGCTCAGCTGGGAGAGGGCTTGAATGGCATTCAAGACGTCAGCGCTTCGATCCCGCTTATCTCCACCAAAAAGACCGTCTTCACAGAAGACGGTCTTTTGTTATCTCAACATCAAAAGGGGAGCAAACAGATGAAGCTGATGCACTTGTCAGATCTGCATCTGGGGAAGCGGGTCAACAGCTACTCCATGCTGCCGGATCAGGCATACATATTGGACCGCATCCTGGAGATTGCAGACGCGGAGCGGCCGGATGGCGTGCTGATTGCCGGGGATGTCTATGATAAATCCGTTGCACCGGCGGAGGCGGTGGAGCTTTTTGATGCGTTCCTGGTGGAGTTGTCCCGACGGAAGCTGCATGTCTTCGTCTCCAGCGGCAACCACGACAGTCCGGAGCGTCTGGCCTTTGGCAGCCGGCTCATGGATGCCAGCGGAATTCACCTGTCCCCGGTCTATGACGGCAGCTGCCGCTGTGTGACACTGCGCGATGCCCTCGGCCCGGTCGATATTTATATGCTTCCCTTTATCAAACCTGCGGCGGTGCGGCGCTTTTTCCCGGACAAGGAGATCGTCAGCTATACGGATGCCGTAGCTGCCGCCATTGGCGCTATGGAAGTGGACCGGTCCCGCCGCAACGTGCTCCTGGCACATCAATTTGTCACCGGTGCGGACACCTGTGAGTCTGAGGAGCTCTCTGTGGGGGGCGTTGAGAATGTGGACGCCGCCGTCTTTGCCCCCTTTGACTATGTGGCCCTGGGCCATCTACACGGTCCGCAGAATGTGGGAAGCCAGCGCATCCGCTACTGCGGCACGCCGCTGAAGTACTCCTTCTCTGAGCGTCTGCATCAGAAATCTGTCACCATTGTAGAGCTGGAAGAGACGCTGACGCTCCGGACCGTGCCTCTGAGACCTCTGCGAGATATGATCGAGCTGCGGGGAACATATGCACAGCTGCTTAGCTGCGGCGAGTGCACGGACTATGTTCACGTCATTCTCACCGACGAGGAGGAGATCCCCGACGCAGTGGGCAAGCTGCGCCTGCTGCTTCCCAACCTGATGAAGCTGTCCTACGACAACACCCGTACCCGGAGCAGCCAGATTGTCACCGCCGACGCGGCGGTGAGAAAAAAACATCCAGTGGAGATCTTCGCAGACTTTTACCGGCAACAGAATGATCAGGATATGAATGAGGATCAGACGGCCTATCTCCGGGCGCTGATCGAAGCCATTTGGGAGGGTGCGCAATGAGACCGCTGAAATTAAAACTCTCCGCCTTTGGACCCTATGCCGGCGTTACGGAAATCGACTTTGAAGCCCTCGGCAGTAGAGGCCTGTATTTGATCACTGGCGACACCGGTGCAGGCAAGACGACCATCTTCGACGCCATCGCCTATGCGCTCTTTGGAGAACCCAGCGGCGATACCCGTGTGGTATCGATGCTCCGCTCCAAATACGCAGCAGAAGATACGCCTACGGAGGTGGCGTTGACGTTCCGCAGCGGCGGAAAAACCTATCAGATTCGCCGCAACCCGGGCGGATACTTCCGCGCGTCCAAAAAAAGCGGCGGCGGCAAAACTGTGGAGGAAAGACAGTCTGCGGAGTTTATCTATCCAGATGGAAAAGTTGTCACTAAGCAGCGCGAGGTTCATGCGGCGGTGTATGCCATCCTTGGCATCGACCGGGATCAGTTCTCCCAGATCGCCATGATCGCCCAGGGAGACTTTCAAAAACTCCTCCTGTCCTCTACGGACGAGCGCAAGAAGATTTTGCGCCAGGTATTCAAGACCCAGCGCTTTGAGCTCCTGCAAGATAAGCTCAAAACCGACTATTCAGAGATGAAAGCGTCCTGCGATGCGGTGGAAAACAGCATCCGGCAGTATATCAGCGGCGTCATGCCGACGCAGGACGAAGCGCTCTGCGGGGAACTGGAGAAAGCGCAGACCGGACTTCTTTCTCTGACAGATACAGAAGAACTGATCGAAACCTTCCTTCATCAGGACAGGGAAGAGGAGCGCGTGTTGTCAGAATCCTTGACGACCCTAGATGTGGACCTGGAGGCCGTCGCAGCGCAGCTCAGCAGGGCCCAAATGCAGGCGCAGCTGCGGGCTCAGTACGCTCAGACACTAAAAGATATGGAGGCCCAACAGGCGGCGCTGGCCGCAGCGACCCAAACACTGGAGACGGAGCGGGCAAAGATCCCTCAGACAGAGGCTGTGGCCGAAAAAATCGCTGCCATGGAGGCGCAGCTGCCTGAGTACGAAGCGCTGGAGACCCGCAGCGGGGAATTGCGCAGGGTGATAGCGCAGCTCGAGGCCGACCAGGAAGCCCTGCGCCAAAGGGAGGCCGCGTTCCAAACGACGGCCAAGCAGGAATCTTCACTGCACACAGAGCGAAACGACCTGGAAAATGCCGGAGCCAATCGCGAAAAACTTCTGGCGGAACAAGCCCAGAAGCTGCATCGTCGGGAGCAGCTCAGCGACCTGTCCGAGGACCTGCGCTCCTACCATAGCCTTGAGAAAGCTCTTACCGAGGCACAGCATGCCTACTGCAAAGCGGCGGCGGAGGCAGACAGTGCGGTATCTGTCTACGAGCAAAAGCACCGTGCCTATCTCGACGAACAGGCGGGCGTTCTGGCACAGACGCTGAGCCAGGGGCAGCCCTGTCCGGTCTGCGGTTCGCTGAGCCATCCGCTCCCGGCAGTTCTTTCCAGCGGCGCACCGACCAAGACCCAGCTCGATCAATATCAAAAAGAGGCTGACCGGAAGCAAAAAGAGGCCAATGCGGCCAGCGAGACGGCGGGAAAATTAAAAGGCCAGGCAGAGGAAAAGCACAGCCAGCTCTGCCGCGATCTTCGCGCACTGTTCGGGGACGAGGATGCTGTGGCGGCTGCTGGCCGGATCAATGCGGAATTGGCACAGCTTGATACCGAAATGGAAGCGCTGCGACAAGATATCGCAGCGGAGGACGAGAATCTCCGAAGAAAACAGACCCTGGACCAGCAGCTCTCGCAGTTAGAGGCGTCAAAAAATGAGCTGCAAGAACAAATCCATGCGCTGAAGACACTCATTGCTTCTTCTGAAGGAAAGCAGCAGACCCTGTCTGCGGATTTGGAAGTGCGCAGACAAAAGCTTCCCTATCCCAGCCGTGCGGAGGCGCAGGAAGCGGTTCAGGCCCTGCAGACACAGCGCCTGAACCTAATTGACGCGCTGGAACGCGCACAAAAGGCCCACGCAGACTGTGACAAGTTGTTCACTGGCCTGCAAAGCCGTGCAGAGCAGCTCCAGCAGCAGATCAACGGTCAAGAACAAGCGGATGACGTTCTGCTGCAGGCGCGGCGGGATACCCTGACCGCGGAGCGCAGAGAGCTCATGGCCCGGCAGAGGAGCATTCACACCCGCCTGGTCACCAATCAGACCGCTCTGGACCATATCCGGGCTAAGTCCGCCGAGGCACAGACGCTGCAGCAGCGGCGGCGCTGGCTCTCGACGCTCGCTGCCACAGCCAACGGAACGCTCAATGGCAAGGAGAAGATCATGCTGGAGACCTATATTCAGATGACCTACTTTGACCAGATTCTTGCCCGGGCGAACACGCGCCTGCGCATCATGTCTGGTGGTCAGTATGAACTCAAGCGGCGGCAGGGGGCGGATAATATGAAAAGTCAGACCGGCCTGGATCTGGACGTCATCGACTACTATAACGGCACCACCCGCGATGTACGCACGCTCTCCGGCGGCGAGAGCTTCAAGGCCTCTCTGGCGTTGGCGTTGGGCCTCTCTGACGAGATCCAGTCCTCCTCTGGCGGCATCAAGATCGACACCATGTTCGTCGATGAGGGCTTTGGATCGCTGGACGAGGAGTCCTTGCAGCAGGCGGTCCATGCCCTGACGGCCTTGACAGAAGGCGACCGCCTGGTTGGCATCATCTCCCATGTTTCTGAGCTGAAGGAGCGAATTGACAAACAGATTGTTGTCACAAAGAACAAGACCGGCGGCAGTTCGGTTCGGATTCAGATATAGAGGGTCATCCTTTTTTAGCCAGAGGGCAGATTGGGTGGACCGTATAATGAAGGCTGTCGGTGGGGGAGCCTGGGCGATTGGTAATCTCCTCTACGGAATATAGAAAGCCTCTGTGTTGCGTTCGACGCACTCAAGGCGCTAAGAATGCGCGCAGAGAACGGTAGGATCGAGTTTTCTAAACTGGAATAGCTGTAAGTTTAGAAAATTACCCCCAGTCTTTAAAGGAAACTTTAAAGATTGGGGGTATGTTTTGTGCTATAATCAGGGAAAACCGGGAGGGATCGATATGAAAGAGCTTTTGTTGGCACTCTATCAGTTTTTGGCTCCGTTTGTCCTTTTCTTGCCGCTGCTTCACCGTCGGGATCGACGCAGCCGCAGATGGCTGCTCCTATTCGCGGTCTATCTGGTGCTCGTCATCAATATCACCGGTATGGTTACACTGTATGATGTGCTGTACTATGGCCTTCAGTGGCGGGACGTCAACCTGATTCCGTTTTCCAATGAAATCAAATCGATGAGTGATGTACTGATAAATGCGGTGCAGTACGGCCTGAATGTGACACTTTTTATCCCTTTGGGATTTATTTTACCTTCACTCTGCGAGAAATTCCGCAGCGTTGGCTGGACGGTGCTGGCAGGGGCTGCATTCTCCCTGCTCATTGAGCTCAGCCAGCTGTTCAATAGCCGCATCAGCGATGTAGACGATCTGCTGACCAATACCCTGGGCGCAGTGATTGGGTATTTCCTATGGAAGCTGTTCCAAAAACGCCTGAAATGTGCCTCGTTACCGGCGTTCGTACCACTCTGCGGCGCTGCGACACTCTGCCTGAGCCGTTTTTTGCTCTACAACGAGATGGGTTTGGCGCGCATTCTGTATGGGTTTTGATGTGTTTTGCTGCCACCGGTAGCCACTTTCGGCGTGGGCAGCGGTGCCGGCGCCCGGGCAGGGCGCACTATACGTCCTGTAAATCCCGCGTGGCGCGGAAGATGAGATACCCCGCCAGGGCGATGATGATGGCGCTGATGCCGCCACCGGTGGAAGCGATGAAAATGCGGTGGGTGGTCTCAGGCATATATGTGCCGAATTGGGCCAGCATAGCGGTCTCCAACGCCAGCATCGAGACCAGGGCAGAGGTAAGCTTGACTGCGGATGTAGTTAACATAATAATATGATCCCCTCTGCGGGTCAGGACCAAGCTGCGGGCGGCGGAGGTGGTGCTGTAAAAAGCATGCAGGGCTGCGGCGTAGATTAAAAAGCCTGGATAATTGTATCCGCGCCCCTGATTGAGAATCATGAGCACCGTCCCAGCGAGGAAAAGGTTCACCAATAGGAGAACTGCGGCGCAGCGGCGAGAGATACGTAGAGAGGTCTTACGGTCCTGATAGTTTACATAATGTATGAGTGTCAGCCGAAGGACACAGAGAATGCCGTAATACCCTGCCAGCGTGTAAAACCAGGGCGAGCGTTCGATCAGGCCGGAAACTAGGTTTGTCCCTGCGAAGAGCAGGTTGATGCCCAGCGAGAGCCACAGTGATACCTGGGTTTTGAAGGCCGCGTCGGTGAGGTAGCGGTGACTCAGCGGCCTGCTGTGCAGCAGGCGCTTGCCCCGCCGAACCAGGGCAGGCAGCCGCAGCAGCAGCACTGTGAGGGTATAGAAGGACAGAATGTAAGAGCCGGTGGCCAGGGGATGATCCTCCCAACCGTGATAGAACACAGCGCATAGTGCGATGGCGCTGAGGAGGGCCAGCAGGCAGGTGAGGGGCCAGGGTGGATAGAGAAATCGCCT
>CALWWH010000178.1 GCA_944385195.1 uncultured Oscillospiraceae bacterium
GTCCCAGCTCTCATAAAAGTGCTTTCTGGCCCGGTAGAGTGTGCTCTCACTGACATAGTGGGCCTGCGCAATGGCCGTAATGCTCCGCTTGGTGCACATGACTTCCCACAGGGCCTCGCTGGCAGCGCCTCCGCACGTGTCACACAATCGGCGAATTTTCTCCCGGGTCCTCTCCGGGGCGCGGTCATAGTTCAGGCAGATATACCGGATCAGGCCCTGCTGTTCCTCCGGAAGGGAGACCCCCCGCAGTTTTCTAAATCCCACCGGAATCGCCGTCCTCTCCTGCCAGGGCCAGCTCCCGGTGTCCCCCGATTTTTCGTCCCGCCTTTGATTTTGCGGGTATGTAGCGCACGAAGTTCTGCCCTTTTTCCGGGTCATACCGGGTACCCGGCAGTTCCAGGGCCCCGGGCGGGACACGCAGCTGCGCGCCGCTGGCAACGACCTCCCGCCGGATGACGGGCTTTTTCATGTTGCGGGAGCATGTCCATTTTTTCTCATCCGGCACGCCCCGGCTCTGGTTGACGATGTAGTCGGCCAGGGGCTTGTAGTCCTGCTGATGGCGCAGGAACTGCACATCCACGCACCCCAGGCCCCAGATATCGTCCACCAGCTCCTCCCCCAGGTAGAGGCGCTTATTGCGCAGGGCGAAGGCGTCGCCGCTGATGATGATATGCACGTGGGGCCGCACCAGTTCCCCGGTCTCGCCGTCGATCTGAGACGGCGCCAGCACCCACCGCGTCACAAGCCCCTGTTTCCGGAGCCGGTATACGATCCGGTCAATGAAGCGCTTTCCGGCGGCTTTGGCTCCCTCAAAGGTCCCGCCGATACGCTCCAGCCCCTCCGGGTCAAACTTGGCAGTAAGCCACACATCTCCGGCCGCGAAATTGCAGTTGAGCACCCGGGCCAAGGAGAGCTTTGCATACTCCCGGTTCCCCACGATCTTTTTCTCTCCGCTGTTGCCCCGGATGCGGCCGCCCCGCTTGGCAGGCTGCCGGGTAATGCGGGACTTGCGCCGTTCCACCACCGCCCCGGAAATGATCTTTGTCACCATGTACAGTCCCTCCGTTTCCTTGCTGTTTTTCATGTTTCCGCTCCCTCCCGCGTGATAAAAGCAGAAGTACCCGCGCCCCTCCGCGCGAAGCCCCTTGTCTTTTCTGGCACTACCCGTTATCCCCGTTTCATCATCCGCTCTCCCTCGTCCTGAACATTCCTGTTCCCCCCTCTTTCCCCACAAACTTAGGCGTTTAAGAGCCCCGCAGATACGCGCGTGCGTATCATAACGAAACCTCTTATGTGGCATATGTTTCTTTACAAGCGTCGAGAATTGGGATATATTGGAACAAACCATTTTGGAGGTGTTCTATGAAAAAAGGTCATAAATTGACTGAATTTATCCAAGCGCATTGGCTTTGGGCCTATGTCGTAGCAATTTTGGCAATCCCCGGTATCGTCGATGGGTTCATGTATCTTGCTATACCCACGCGTCCGGATCTCACCGCTCCCACATGGCTTACCTTCTGGGGCAGCTACTTAGGCGGCGCCATCGGCTGTATGCCCGCCCTTGCAGCCCTCTACGATAACCGTGAGGAAGCCCGCAGGCAACATGAGGAAAATGAAAAGAGCCGTCGCCTCGCTGTGATGCCGGTATTTGACTGCCGCATTCGATACATCTCAACCGAAAAAGCCAAAAAACGCTATCTTAAGTTTTTTCTCATTGATTACAACGGCATACTTCAGATAGGAGATTTCGATGATTGGTTAGAACTGAATTGCTACGAGCATTGTCATTACATGGACCTTTGTAATTGTGGTCTCGGCCCAGCACTCCAGGCGAAACTATGTTTTCAAGATCATCGTGTGGACCTTTTCAACCTGAAAAATGGGTATACATCGCACTACATTTTTCTCTTTAGCAGCAAGTATCTTCTTCCATCTGAAAATGAAAGAACTATACACATGACAGTAGAGTGCCAGGATATCTATGGAAACCACTATGAACAGGACCTTCTCTTCAAAGTATCCAGGAGTTTAAGCGATGCAGATGATTTGAATTTTGAAACTGTGTCAATCGGTACCGCCCGCCTGCTCGGCTCATCAGCCAATTAGTGTTGTTACTCCTCAGGTACTTTGTTAGATCTCAGATTTTTGTTGACACCACATGTGACACCATGTTATACTTGCATCAGAGAGGATCTTTTCGAAAACTCAAAATAATTACTAATGAAATTTTTAAAATTTAAACTTTAAATATCTAAACCTGAATCAACATTTAAACTTTAGAACTCAACATTTAAACTTTATCAATTACATCCTCCATACATATTTCTTACATTTACTATTACCTTATAGGAGGAATGTTTTGTGGGACAATGGGATAAACTGGTAACAGCAATCCTGAAAAAAGATAAGAACCTACGTTTTGACGATCTTTGCAAGGCGTTGGAACGTATTGGCTATCACAGAGAGCAACCTCGCAGTGGAAGCAGTCACTATGTGTTTCGCAAAAAAGGGTGCTTCTCAATCACGATTCCGAAACAGCAGCCCATGAACCGTGCCTACATTGAATTGGTTTCAGATGCTGTTCGTGCATTTTTGCAAGAGAGTGAATGAGTTCATTGCCGTTGGAGGCGGTTCTGAGCATGAAAAAGGATTTGAACTATTATTTGAATCTTCCGTACCGGGTTGAAGTGATTCCCGATGAGGAAGAAGGCGGTTATGCATTCCGCATTCCTGAACTTCCTGGTTGCATTACTACGGCAAATACCCTTGAGGAAGGATTTCGTCTTTTGGACGATGCCAAGAAGGTCTGGATTTCTACCTGTCTGGAGGACGGCGTTTCAGTGCCTGAACCCTCCAGGTTAGAAGAATACAGCGGACAGTTCAAGCTGCGGATTCCGAAGTCTCTTCATAAACAGCTCGCTCAGCGTTCCAATGAAGAAGGAATTAGCATGAATCAATTATGCCTTTATCTGCTCAGCAGAGGCCTCCAGTTCTAAACTATCTTCTTTATCTTCATGATTCTTTCCGCCGGGTTATACCGGAGACCATGGTGTGGCCTTCGGCGTAATCCGGCGGCTGTGTATTTGTTCTTCGTACAGAATTGTCACTCTATACGCTTTGCAACCAAACGGCCCGCTGGGCCGTTTTTTATCTTCCGGCAGACACACCGTTAAGTCAGCCGGTTCCCTGTCCCTGATAGACCAGCCAACCGGAGCCCTGCCTGGAAAGCCCCTTGCTTGTTCTGCCGCTGGCAGTGCTTCATCCGCCACCGGCGGCGCTTCGGCTATGTCCATATTTTCCACAACCTCCGCCTGCCGGCTTCATCTGCTGTCCGGTAGTCCTCCCACATATCCTCCGTCCAGTGGGAAGTGTCTGCACCGGCGTCCTGTTCCAGGGTCACACGCTGCTGGGTTCTGGCAAAGTGGCAGATGGCCGCCGCCATGACCAAATCGTCATGTTCCCCCTCTTCGGCCTGAGGCTTATGCTGCTCGTCATAGACAAAATGCAGCATTTGACGCAGCGTGTCCCGGCTCACCACGGCGTCTGCCGTCTCTTCCATCACTGCATGAAGTCCTGCCAGAATCACAGGCCGGGTCCGGGGCGTAGTCTGGAAGCCGAAGGCCTTCACCGTTTTTCGGGTGTAGGTGTCAAAGCGCTCCCGCACGTAGAGGCAGGGATAGTCCCATTCTTCCAGCTTGCGCTCCGGATAGGTGGAGAAGTTGGTCTCCACGGCAATGAGCGCCTTGTTGTACCACATTCCCAGGCAATAAAGCTGCCGGGCATAAAGCAGCTCCGAAAAGGTAAATTCCAGCTCCGCCGCCTGGATCCCGGTGCGGTTGTCCACCACCCAGGCGGTGAATTTGTCGCTGCCCTCTCC
>CALWWH010000179.1 GCA_944385195.1 uncultured Oscillospiraceae bacterium
GTATCCGCACCAACCGTCTGGGGTTCTGCCGGGGCCACTTTGACAAAATGCTGGCGATGAAAAACCGCTTGAGCCTGTCCCTCATGCTGGAGAGCCACCTGGCCGAGGTCAGTAAGCTCTTCCCCGAGGATGTGGACCATTTGCCGCCTCTTCCGGAGCCAGCAAAGGAGCAGGACGGCCTGCCTGAGCAGATGTATGCCATCCCTCTGGACGCGCCCAAGGCGATGGCAAAATTCCGCAAATACGGCGGAGCCAATCCGGCCAATATGGCCTTGGTGCAGAGCAAGAGCTGTTATGTCTGCCGCCGTACCGCAGAGTTTGAACGCAGCGTCCTGTCTAATGTGGCACATATGTGGAAAAAGGATGAGACATTCCGCCAGAAGCTCAGATCTCAGGAATACTTCTGCTTGGACCACTACGGCCGTCTGCTGCAAGTGGCCCATCACGAAATCAATGACCCAAGCTTCCGCGAGCTGTACAAGACCATGACGGCCATCAATGCCAAGTTCGTGCGGGAGCTGAAACTAGATGTCACCGGCTTCTGCCGCAGTTTTGACCACCAGAACGCAGGGAAGCCGCTGACAGACGGCCAGCGCAGCAGTGTCGAACGCGCCTGCGAGTTTTTATCCGGTAAATAACAGCAAGAGCCCTGCAGCAGATGCTGCAGGGCTCTTGCTGTTAGCATGATCAGATCTTACGGGGAGCGCCGGCATAGGCGTCGGTACGGGGCAGCCAATCAAGGAATTCCTAGATGGTCTCATCCCAGAACTGCCACTCGTGGCCGTAGACGCGCTCGAAGTTGGTCGTAACTTTGGCGCCATTGGCCGCCAAGAAGCGGGCAAAGGCCTTGCTGGCCTCAGGATTGTCCAAAGTGCCGGTAGCGACGAAGAAGTCGGGCAGCGTTTTGCCCTCGGCTTTCGCTTTGTTGATCAGCTCAATGGCCTCGGGAGAGACCTGGGCGTCCCAATCGGCGTCGGTCATGGCGGCGCGCTTAGCAGGATCCTGGGGTATGTCCATGTTCATAAGCGGGCCAGAGAAAGCCCCTGCAGCGCGGAAACGCTCAGGCATGCTCAGGCTATGCAGCAAGGTGCCCATGGACCCCATGGACAAGCCGGCGATATAGGTATCCTCAGGCCGTTTGGAGACGTTGAAGTTTGCAGTGACAAACTCCGGAACCTCGTAAGCCAGGAAGTCAAAATGTCGGTCGCCTGCACTCATCATACCGCCGGTACTGGGCTGGTTGCGGTAACCCTTGTTTTCGGCAGAGATGGTAACAACGGCGATCTGACGCTCCTCAGCGTAGCGCTCAACGCTGGTATAGCGGCCCCAGACAGTTCCATTGTTGGCAAAACCATGCAGCAAATACAGCACTGGATATGGAGCCTTGCCAGCGTGGGAAGGCTTGACGCCATCCATGCCAAAACTCTCCGGACAGGTGATGGTGGGAATGATGACATTCATCTGTACCTCACGCATCAGGGTGTAGGAGATAAAATTGCACTGAAATAAAGCCATAATACAACCTCCAAGTGATTTTCAGATACTGTAATGATACCACTTTATCGTCAAAAATCAATATACGTTCCTTCCAAAATAAAGCGTCCACTTTTGTGCAGGCTGTAAGAGAACATGTCATATTTTTGCGTAGACTTTTGGTTGATTTTGTGGTATGGTTAGACTGCTTAAAAGGTTTCAGCAGCCTTTTGCCCTCCGTCAATCGCCCGACGCATTCTCTCAAACATATGACAGAAAAATCAATTCAATACTGGAGGTATACACTATGTCAAACCCCATCCATCTGATCCCCGGCAATCCCCTCATTGAGGGCGACGGCAACCACCGTCATCTCCCCGGCGACATTCTCAACATCAAAGGCTTCTATGACCAGGACAGCCACGTCATGCCCGAGTCCCTGACGGAACACGACGCTGAGCTGGTTCCAGGCCTTATGAACCACTGGGTTGAGTATGTCCCCACCAGCTACGATGGCAGCACACCCGTACCGCTGCTGATCTCTCAGCACGGCGGCGGCCAGAGCGGCTGGGGCCAGTGTTTCGCCACCGGCTGGCATTGGGTCGCTGAGCGGGAGGGATTCATCGCCGTGTTCCCAGATGCGCCAGACTACCGCCTGCTCATGGAGAAGGGCCTGAATAATCTGGAGGTCAACAACAACATGCTCAACGCTCTCATTGAAGTGCTCAAGAGCAAATACAATATCGATGCGGGCCGCATTTATATGCAGGGTATGTCTGCCGGTGATCTAGAGACCGCCAACTACGCACGGAAATATGGCTGGAACCTGGCCGGTGCAGGCAACACCGCCGGCCCCAATCCCCCAGACAAGATGCTCGACGAGAACGGCGAGCCATTTGACTATGTCTGCCCTGTCCCAGTATACCAGGCCCGCGGCACCAATGACAACCAATCCATTGACCCGCGCTACACCCGCTGGGATAACAACAAAGCCAACCGCATCTTTTGGATGAAAATCAATGGCTGCAACGAACTGCCCCTCATCGGCATGGACTCTGGCGAGTGCATCGCCTATTGGCGCGGTGAGAAAGCTGACGTGGTTTATCGTGACGTTTTTGAGCGAGGTCATGGCCAGACGATTGACTGTGCTGAGCGGGCTTGGGATCTGCTCTTCAGCCACACCCGCCGCAACGAGGACGGCAGCTGTGACTGCGGGCAGGTGCCTACCTACTTTGCCGACAAGGGCGCAATCGCTCTGGCTGAGGGCAGCACATGGGCTTATGTCGACCACCAGAAAGTGCCTGTCGGCGGCGCCACCAAGTG
>CALWWH010000180.1 GCA_944385195.1 uncultured Oscillospiraceae bacterium
ATAGCCGAGATATCCCGCGTTGGGCTTCACCAGACACATCGATGCCACAGCAAGGGCTGCCGCGATGCACAGGACCGTCTCGCGTCTGGCAAAGGCTACAAATTTCTCTCTCATGGTCTGTTGCGCCTCTTTTCGCGGTAAAATATGCCGCTGCGCCGCCAGGTTGCAGCTTGAAAAAGCCACATTTGTCAAATGACAAATGTGGCTTTTGATGGTGGGAGCGACCGGGCTCGAACCGATGACCTCTTCCGTGTGAAGGAAGCGCTCTCCCTGCTGAGCTACGTTCCCATGCCAGATTATTATACCACGTTTTTTAGAAATTGCAAGTACTATTTTCGTCTCCGGCTCCTGCCAAGATTCTGTCAAAAAACTCTATTCTGTCCAGGTTTTCTTGACGTTCCCCTCAGATTCATGATATAGTTAATACATACTTACTTTTTTACAATGCAAAGATCACGGAAAGAAGGGATCAAATGGATGTCTCTCTTGGCACCTTCCTCTCAGAACTCTTCGCCAGCCCGCTCCTGATGATTACCGTGCTGCTGACCCTGGGCGTTATCTTCGTCAACGGCTGGACGGGCGCGCCCAACGCCAGCGCTACCTGCATCGGTACCCGCAGCATGGGCGTGCGCGCGGCGATTTTATCCAGCGCAGTGTTTAACTTCCTGGGCGTGCTGATCATGACAAAGATCAACCACTCCGTGGCCAGCACCATCAGCAACATGGTGGACTTCGGCGGCGACACGCAAAAAGCGCTCATCGCCCTGTGCGCGGCCCTGTTTTCCATCGTGGTCTACAGCGTCGGGGCCTCGGTGCTTGGCATCCCCACCAGCGAGAGCCACAGCCTCATCGCGGGCCTGACCGGCTCTGCCATCGCTGTGCAGAACGGCCTCAAGGGCGTCAACGGAGCCGAGTGGGTGAAGGTTCTCTACGGCCTGGTGCTGAGCCTGGTCCTGGGCTTCGTCATCGGCTGGGTCTTCTGCAAGCTGGTCACCATCCTCTGCGCCAGGCTGGACCGGCGCAAGTCCAATCGATTTTTCCAGGGGGCGCAGATTTTTGGCGCGGCCGCCATGAGCTTCATGCACGGGGCCCAGGACGGGCAAAAGTTCATCGGCGTGCTGCTGCTGGGCGTCGCCTTCTGCAACGGCGTTGACAATGTCTCAGGGGTGGTCATCCCCATCTGGCTGATGATCCTGTGCAGCGTGGTCATGGGCGTGGGCACCAGCGTCGGCGGGGAGCGGATCATCAAGTCCGTGGGGATGGACATGGTCAAGCTGGAAAAGTACCAGGGCTTCTCTGCCGACCTGGCCGCCAGCTTCTGCCTGCTGCTGTCGAGCCTGTTTGGCATTCCCGTCTCCACTACCCACACCAAGACCTGCGCCATCATGGGCGTCGGCGCGGTGCAGCGCCTGAGCGCCATCAACTTCGGCGTAGTCAAGGACATGGTCCTTACCTGGATCTTCACCTTCCCAGGCTGCGGCCTCATCAGTTTCCTCATGGCGAAACTATTTATGGCTATTTTTTGAGAAACGTATTCATCTGATAGATAGGAGAGTTGAGTGATGTCAAAAAAACAGGACGCTGTATACTTTCAAACCTTTGTCGCCTGCGTCGAACACGCCTGCAAAGCCGCCCAGATTCTCGACGAGAGCCTGCAAAGTTACCACCCTGAGACCCTGAGGGCCTGCCTGGACAAGCTCCACAACGAGGAGCATGCCGCCGATATGAAGAAGCATCAGCTCATGGAGCTTACCGCCAGAGCCTTCATCACTCCCATCGAGCGGGAGGACATCGTCCTGCTGAGCAATAACATCGATGAACTCGTTGACCGCATTGAGGACGTCCTGATTCGGATGTACTGCGACAACATTCAGGCCGTCCGCCCGGATGTCCTCAAGGTGACCAAGATTCTCATGCGCTGCTGCCAGGAAGTCAAGCTGCTGATGATCGAACTGGAGAACTTCAAGCGCTCCAAGACGCTCAGGTCGCACATCGTGGAGATCAACCGCCTGGAGGCAGAGGCCGACCGGCTCTTTATCCAGAGCCTTCGCACCCTGCACACCACTTCCACCGACCCGGTGGAGATCCTCTGCTGGCGGGAGCTCTACTACTTCTTTGAGAAGTGCGTCGACGCCTGCGAGCATATCGCCGACGCCGTCGAGATGGTCGTTATGAAAAACAGCTGAAAAAGCCACGGCGCCGCAGATCGGCGCCGTGGCTTTGCTATCTGTTCCTATGGGCCGCGTCAAGGCCGCAAAAGGGCGTCTATGCCCCTTCTGCGCCCTGCGTTTCCTGCTTCGGCCGCAGATCCGCCACCGTCCGACGCTCCACCAGCGGCACCGGCAGCAGGCGCCGGATCGGCGTCTCCGGGTCGTGCATCAGCTGCAAGACCGCCTCGGCCGCGAGCCTGCCCAGCTCTGCCCCCGGGTGGGCAACGGTGGTCAGGCCGATCAGCTCGGCCAGCGTGGAGTTGTCAAAGCCGGTGACGGATAGATCCTCCGGGACGCGAAGGCCGGCCTGCTGGCAAAACCTGATCAGCCGCACGGCGATGGTATCGTTATAGCAGACCACGGCGCTGAACTGCCGCAGCCACTGGGTCAGAGAGGGCTGAAACAGCATATCTACGTCCTCTGTGGCAAACCAGCGCCAGTTCTCCTCCTCCATGGGCAGCCCCGCCTCCAGCAGCGCGTCCAGATAGCCCCGGTGGCGCTTGAGCCCCTGGATATCGTCGTGCTTAAAGATGCCGCCGATGGCCCGGTGCCCCTTGGCAATGAGATGCTCCGTCACCGTCCGGGCGCCCTGGTAATCGTCCGCAGCGACGTAGCTGACATTGCTCAGCTCCCGGCTCCAGCCGTTGATGAACACCACCGGCGTACCGGTCAGCGTCTGATAGATGGCCGTATTGGGGTTATAAAGCGCCGTTTTTGTGCCCTCAATGATCAGGCCGGAGCAGTCGCTGCCCTGTAGCTCCAGCAAATTCTGCCGCTCGGTGCTGATGCGGTTGCGGGTCAGACGCATGAGAGTGTTGTAGCCCTCGGCGCTCAGGACCTCTTCCACGCCGGAGAGGATCTCTGGGAAGATATAGTCGTCCAGATAGGTGGTCATGACGCAGACAGTCTGGCGGCGCCGGAGCGCCGGCGTCACCGAGCGGACATAGGTGCCGCTGCCCTGCATGCGCTCGACCATGCCCTGCTCCTCCAAGACACCGATGGCCTGGCGCAGCGTCTGCCGCGCGACCTCAAAGCGCGCACACAGCTCCGGCTCGATAGGCAGCTTACTGTCCACAGGCCAGACCCCGTCGCGGATCTCCTGTTCTAGGGTCTTGGCAATATAGATGTATTTTTTCATGGAGGCTTTTCTCCTCTATCTTAAAAAATCGGCTGGTTGTTTCCTCTATCATACATGATTTCCGCTGAAAATGCAACGAATAATTCGTCTAAAACCATCTTGCATTTTTGTGCAGGCCGCGATATAATACAGAAAAAATATAAATTATTTCGCCGCACCACCCCTTTAATAAACTATATCTTTTCTGCGGCGCTGAGAGGAGAGCGAAGCATGCTGGAGGCATTGAAAGAAGCTGTCTGCAAAGCCAATCTGGACCTGCCGAGCTACGGTCTGGTCACCTTCACCTGGGGCAACGTCTCGGGCATTGACCGGGAGCGCGGCCTGGTGGTCATCAAGCCCTCAGGGGTTTCTTACGACGGCATGGGCCCCGAGGACATGGTCGTGGTCGATCTGGAGGGCCGGCGCGTGGAGGGCCAGTGGAAGCCCTCCAGCGACACGGACACCCATGTGGCCCTCTACCGGGCCTTTCCGACCCTGGGCGGTATCGTCCATACCCACTCCCGCTGGGCCACCACCTTTGCCCAGGCGGGCCGCGACATTCCTGCCATGGGCACCACCCAGGGCGATTATTTCTACGGCAGCATCCCCTGCACCCGCCTGATGACGCCGGAGGAGATCGCCGGGGCCTACGAGGCCGAGACCGGCAAGGTCATCATCGAGACCTTCCAGTCCCGCCGCATCGACCCGGCCGCCGTCCCGGCGGTGCTGGTGCAGAGCCACGGCCCCTTCGCCTGGGGCACCTCCCCGGCCGATGCCGTGCACAACGCCGTCGTGCTCGAAGAGGTCGCCTTCATGGACTTCCACGCCCTGATGCTCGAGCCGCAGCGCGGCTCCATGCAGCCGGAGCTGCTGGACAAGCACTATCTGCGCAAGCACGGCCCCGGAGCGTATTACGGACAGGGATAAAGGAAATACGCGGGCGATCCCCTCCGATCGCCCGCGTGTTTTATGATTTCAGCTCCGTCAAGTAGTCAAAGATCGCCAGGAAAACTTTCACAAACTCCTCCTGGGTGCAGTAGCCGAGCTCCGACTCGATGCAGACTGCCAGGTCCCCGGCGAAAAATCCGCCGTAGAAGTAGTGCCACTCCCTGCCAGGGAAGAAGGAATAGAGATGATCTATTCCGTGTGTTACTCCAACCTCCTGACCGTTGATCTCAGAGCGATATATCTCATAGTCGGAGCTTGCGTTTTCAATTTTACCCGCGCGCGTCAGCTCCCAAGGCAGGACGTTAAACACAGTCCAGCGGTTGTGCTTGGGGTAGCTCTCTCCCTCCATTCCGGTCATCCGCTTGAGTGTGATGATAAATTTGGGCCTCGTATAAATATTCGCTTCCTTAGACTTTTCCGGCTCGCCCTCCAGCATAAAGCTGTAGCCGCCAAAGGGGTACTCCCCTTCCCCTTCTGAACCGCTTATCGTGACTGGCTGCAGTGTCTCCGTGGTTAGATGGAACTTTTCCGGAAGTATTTTCGACATTTCTACAGGGTCGACGCCCAGGTCAGCAACGATATCGCTGTATTCTGGTGTCTCCGCATAGCGTGCAGAAATCTCCAAGAGGTCTACATATGATCCATAAATATGCTCATCT
>CALWWH010000181.1 GCA_944385195.1 uncultured Oscillospiraceae bacterium
AGGAGTGAACCCCTAAATGAAACACACTCGTATATTGGCAGTGCTGCTGGCTCTGGTCATGATGCTCGGCCTGGTCGCGTGCAGCACGACCCCCGCTGAGACTCCCAGCGACATGACTGTCGACACCCCTGCTGCTGACACCCAGACACCTGCTGACGAGCCCGCAGAGGAACCCGCTGACGAACCCGCAGAAGAGCCTGTCGAGACTCCGGCTGACGAGCCTGCGGAAGAGCCCGCCGACGAGCCCGTTGAGGCTCCCGAGGTCGAGCCCGCTGCTGTCAGCTATCCCCTCTGCGCCCCCGGTGAGATCACTCTGACCTGGATGCGTTCTGCCATGCAGGAAGCCATCAACGTGTTCGAGGATGATTTCAGCCAGAACGTCCAGTTCCGTGAGATGGAAAAGCTCACCGGCATCCATGTCGAGTTTGATTTCCTGACCGACGCCACCTGGAACGAGCAGTTCAACCTGATGCTGGTCGCCGAGGACTATCCCGACATCGCCAGTGCTGCTCCCTCTGCCTGCGCCGGCAGCGCCGATCAGGCCTACGAGGACGAGGTCATCATCCGTCTGAACGACTATATGGAGCTGATCCCCAACTATCTGAACATCATCAACACCGTTGATACCTGGGCCAATGCAGTTACCGACCAGGGCAACCTGATGGGCTTCTATTACGTTGCCCAGCGTAACCAGCCCAACTTCTGCGGCTACTGTGTCCGTGGAGACTGGATGGAAGATCTGGGCCTGGAGATGCCCGAGATCATTGATGACTGGTATCAGATTCTGCTTGCCTTCAAGGAGCACAAGACCGGCGGCGTTGCCCCCATGGATATCGCCAACACCGGTATGCCCATCGACAACTGGTTTGCCCCTGCCTATGGTGTCAACTCTGTTTCTCCCTATCTGCTGCAGGACAACGGCAAGGTCTTCTTCTCTCCGACCACCGACGGCTACCGCGCCTATCTGGCCAATCTGGCCAAGTGGTATGCCGAGGGCCTGATCAATCAGGACTTCCTGTCTCTGACTGGTTTTGAGGGCATGGGCGCGGCTCCTGCAGCCGACCGTCTTGCCAACAATCAGAGTGGTGTTCTGCCTGCGCTGTATACTCTGGCCGGCGCAACCTTTGCCAACATCGGTCAGGCTGAGGAAGGCTTCTTCGCCGAGATGGCCAAGCAGCCCACTCTGGAGCGCGGCGTGCCCAACAAGGTCGGCGTCCGCGGTACCGATACCACCAAGATCATGCAGAACGGTGCAGTCATCTTCACTACCTGCGAATACATTCCCGAGACTGTCTCCTATCTGGATTACATCTATTCCGAGGACGGCATCCTGCTGAGCAACTACGGTGTCGAGGGAGAGACCTTCTACTATGACGAAGAGGGCAAGCCCCATGCCGGCGATCTGCTGGCGAACAACCCCGATGGTCTGACCTTCGGCCAGGCACGTGAGGTCTATCTGACCCATACCGGTGCTAAGTACTACCTGCTGGATCCGGAAGAAGAGTCCGCCGATCCCTATGCTCTCAACTACTATAACACCTGGAACGATGTTGGTGAGTGGAACCTGACCAACGCTTTGACCTTCACTGCTGAGGAACAGGAGGAGCGCGCCTCCCTGCTGACCGACATCCAGACCTATGTTGCAGAGTATTCCACCAAGGTCATTGCCGGTATCGAGCCTCTGAACGACGAGACCTGGAACACCTTCGTTTCCCAGCTGGGCGCCATGAAGGCTGACCGCGTGGTCGAGATCACGCAGGCCGCTTACGACCGTTACCTGGCCCGTTAAGCGATCATTGCAAAGACATCCATACTTACTCTATACCCCTACAAACATCCCCGGTCTTCGGACCGGGGATGTACTTTTATATACAGACGCATTCTTTTCTATACCGGTCGGAAATCTTCTAACGCTGTGCACTTCAACGTGCTATACTATAGCCAGAAAGTAAAAATCAACAAGGAGGAACCACTATGAGAACCAGAATTTTTAACAAAATGACCGCTCAGGAAGTTGAAGATTACCTGGCACGCGGCGGCGACACGATTGTTATCGCCATGGGTGTCGTGGAAGTCCACGGCGCTTGCCCCATTGATTGCGAAACCGCCGGAGCCGAGGGCCTGGCCATCGCTATGGCGGACGCAATGGACGGCCTCGCCCTGGTCAATCTACCTTACTTCTATCCGGGCGGCACTGTCATCAGCAATGCTACTGTACACATCACCATCCGCGATGGCATCGACTATCTGATGAAGATTTGTGGATCTCTGGCAGATCAGGGCTTCAAGCGGATGTACTTGGTCAACGGACATGGTCCGTCATTGCATACAGCAAACGCCGTGTGCCGTGAGTTCTTTGATGAGTACCGCATCCCCATGTGCAACATTGGAATGATCAATCTCCAGATGCGTGCTGCCCGCAATGGCTGGAAGGGCGATTTGGACGCCATGATGTATGGCGCTTACAAGATGATGGGCCAGCTGGACTTCATGCCGATTGACCCGAATGCCACCGAGTCTCACGGTGAGCGTATACCGACCGATCCGGCTATGAGCAAGTTCATGGATCTCTATCGCAAGTATGGTGGCTACGGTGCCACCGCGCAGATTTACTCTGATCCGCGTCAGCATGGCGGCGGCCGCATCTTCAAGAGCCGCGAGGAACTGGAAGCTGTGGCTGACGAGGGTATCGAGCAGCTGCGTACTCTCGTTCAGGCAGTAGACTTTATGGCCCTCAACGCTGCGCTGGCAGAGTATCAGGCATATGTGGATCGTACCTGCAAGAAATTCCCGCGCGTTGCCCCGAAGCGCTGATCAAATCGCTTGATCAGAACAAATTGTGCTTTGAGTAATTAGGAAGGAGCTACCAGAATGAGAACCAGAATTTTTAATAAAATGACTACCCCTGAGGTAGAGGCCTACCTGGCGCGCGGCGGCGATACTATCTTCATTGCTGTCGGTGTTGTAGAGTGCCATGGTGAACTGCCCATTGACTGCGAGACCATCGGCCCCGAGGCCTATGCCGTTCTGCTGGCTGAGAAGGCCGACGGCTTGGCCATGATCAACCTGCCCTACTTCTATCCCGGCGCTACCATTACCAGTCCTGCTACTGTTTATCTGAGCATCCGTGACGGCATGGACTACCTGCGCAAGATTTGCCTGTCTCTGGTTGACCAGGGCTTCAAGAAGATCTTCTTCACCAGCGGCCACGGCCCGGCCCCGATGACCATCAACGGTTTCTGCCGCGATTTCTTTGAGGAGACGCTGATCCATCCCTGCCATCTGCTCCAGCTGGTGCAGGCCTCCGGCGTGAAGATCGACCGTACCCAGAATTACGCCATGTACGGCGCCTATAAGATCATGAACCAGATGGAGTACCTGCCTGTCGATCCCGAGGGCAAGGGTTATGCCGGCGAGAGAGTTCCCAACGACCCGGCTATGACCAACTTCTCCAAGCTCTATTCCGGCCTGGGCGGCTACACCTGCCAGCTTTATGATGATGCGCGTCAGCATGGCGGCGGCTACGTCTTCGCCTCTGAGGAAGAGCGCCTTGAGAAGTGCACCATCGGCGAGCAGCAGATGCGCGCCATTGTTGATGCCTGTGACATTGTGGAACTGAAAAACGCCTTGGGTGATTATCAGGATTACGTCCAGCGCATGTATCAGAAGTTCCCGCGCATCAAGAAAGTGAGATAAGCTGACAACGGTTTGTTTGCAGTAAGCGAACTTTTTACATGACGAAAGACTGCTCCGCAGCGAAATATATGCTGCGGAGCAATCTATATTCATTGGACAAAATGAAGTTTTTCTGGTTTGATTTGTTTTGTTCTAACACTGTTCGTGTTGTTTTGATATACTGCAGATAAACAAACGACACGAGGAGGAATATCAATGCAAACAGGCGATTATCGGAAAATCAAGTTGGTATATAACGCGGTGGAGACCGTGGCTGACACGGTTATAGAGGTCAAGGCGGGAGAGTACCTTGCTTCTGTGCAGATTCCGGTTCGTCAGGGCTATAGCTTTGATGGGTGGTTTTACGACGCTGACGCGACCCAGCGCTGCGCGGTTTTTGCCGAGCGCGTGACTGCGGATATGACACTCTATGCTGGCTGGACTGCGCCGGAGACGGATTACACGCAGTATTATCTGGATGCCCGCGTGGCGGAGTGCCATTTCCTTTCTTTCAACGATGCATCTTCCGCGTTCCTGAACAAGGTTATGTATGACTTCTCTGTGCGCCGCATCAGCTACGATGCGATGCTGGAACTGGCGAAGGATGTCACGGAGGAATGCCGTCCATGGTTTGAACAGCTGCGTTTTGCGGTACGGGAATTGGTGCGTATCCATCCGGATGACTACCGCTGCTATCCTCTCTGGGGCGGCATGGTGCCGAAGGTTGCAGAATGCGAGAAACGCAGCCAGCGCGGAGCGGCCTATCTGCAGGATGACACGGATTATTGCCCGTTCCTCATCGATATGCGTCTGCCTGAACCGGAAACGGCGAAGGGAACTGTCATCATCAACCCCTCGGTGCGCGCGGCGCGTCCGGAGCTGCTGGATACGGCGCGTCTGTGGCAGTCCATGGGCTACAACTGCTTTGCTGTATCGCCGCGGTTTAATACGCTGTCCCGCAACCCCTTTGACCCGCAGAGTGTGGGCTTTTTTGGTCCGTACAGTTATCCGGAACTGCTGTTGGACTGCCAACGTGCCATTCGTTATCTGCGCTACCACGCGAAGGAATTGGGCATTGACCCGGAGCGCTTCGTGACCCTGGGCTTCAGCAAGGGCAACTGTATCCATTTCGTCTCATCCAACCTGTTCAACGTGACACCGCTGCAGCTGCACTTTATGAAGAACGACGGCAGCTGGTCAGAGCTGATGCCCGGCTATGAGGAGGACGAGATCGACCGCATCTCTGCCCATGCGGCGGTCAATCTCGTGGTCTACGGCGATATGATGCTCTGCGCGGACATGAAGGACCCGGCCATCCGCCAGAGCCCGATCTACACCCCGGAGAACCGGGATCGCGGTCTGCTCTATCCTGCTTGCTATTTCCTCATCGGCAATTACGATATGGTCCGTATACAGGTCGCAGGGGCGTTCCACGAGCACAATAATCAGGAGGACCGTCTGTACGATATCCCCTATGAGCTGCACATCTGTGACAAGGTCCCGCACGGTGTCTGCACTGGCGAAAAGTATCCGAATTTTTACCATGCTTGGGCAGGTGCGGACCTGTTCTGCCAGATGAACTTCATCCGCAGCCGTGAGCCGCGGCCGAAACGTCCATATTGAGGAGGAAAAACATTATGCCAAAAGTAACTGCCTTTACCTGCGGAGCCCGCTTCGGCAACTCCGAGATTTTCGCCAAAGTCGCGCTGCAGGCGCTGCAGCGCATGGGGATCGAGACGGAGCTCATCCGCCTCAACGACTGTGACCTGCGCCCCTGTATCGGCTGCCCCAACAAGCTCTGCAGCAAGGGGCCGGAGCACTGCATCCACAAGGACGACGGCGGATGGCTGACCTACAAATTCTTTGAGAGCGACGGCGATCTCATCTCTGCGCCGGTGTGGAGTCTGGCGCCTACCAGTATCGTCTCCGTATTCCGTGATCGCGTCTTTGGTTACAAGGCCGACATCGCGGGCTGGGAGCGCCGCGGCGTACCCCAGTGGGCCGAGGGAATGAAGAAACAACGTCCCGGTGCGCTGATCTCCGTCGGTGGTGCCCTGACGCGCCACTGGACCAGTCTCAGCATGGCGACACTCTATACCACGGCATTCTCCACCCAGACCAATATCGTCGACCAGATGGACGTCTGGGGCGTCTCGGCCCATGGCGAGGCGGTGCAGCATCCGGACCTGATGCTCCGGGCGAAGTATCTGGGTGAGAATCTGGGGCACGCGCTGCTGAATCCGCAGATCGATTGGACCGGCAAGTTCCTGGGGGACGATGACGGCGAGGCCTGCCCCAGCTGCCATCTGAGCCTGCTGCTGGCCCGCCCGGGCAACGACTATGTGGAGTGCGCCGTCTGTGGTCGCCGCGGAAAGGTCGATCTGATCGATGGCAAGCTCAGCTATACCTGGCCGGAGGATAAGCAGAACCGCCTTACTATGATGGGCAAGTTCGACCATATGCGCGAGATCGAACGTCACGGCATGATGCGCCAGTCCTATACGGAGGCCGAGCAGGCACAGCTGGACGAACTCAAGCGCTGGAACGACTGCGTGCTCACACCGCCGTCCCGGCAGAGAAAAGCGGAGTAATTGTTGCCATACACAAAACGACCCGGCCTGAATCAGGCCGGGTCGAACTGTTGGGCGTCGTTATTTGCTGAGGAACAGGAAGCGCAGAACCTCGGGCATGTATTTGTTCCATGCCACGTTGCTGTGGGTCTGGCGGGAGTCGAACAGGAACATCAGATGCTCCGGGTCCATGCCCAGCTCGCGGTGCTTGCGGTATACGGTCAGCACGTCGTCCACGCTGGTGACGTCGATGGCCTGATCGCCGTTGTAGAAGGCGATGCGCACATCTGTCAGCCGGCTCATGTCGTATTCGTCCAGCATCTGCATGATCTTCTCCATGTCCAGCAGCGGGAAGCCGGGGGAGTAGACAAAAGCGCGGCCAAAGACCTCGGGGTCGCGCATGACCATGTAGTAGGATGCGCAGCCGCCGCCGGAGGCGCCGCCGATGCAGGTGTTGGCGGCGTCGGGCAGAGTCATGAAGTGCTCGTCGATCAGGGGCTTGAGGGTCTTGACGATGAAATCCGCATAGGTGTCCGTGGTGCTGGGCCCCTTGAAGAAGGGCATGGGGAAGCCGTTGTGAGAGGTTTTGGGCTCGGCGGGCAGCCAGGGCGGCGTG
>CALWWH010000182.1 GCA_944385195.1 uncultured Oscillospiraceae bacterium
CCTGCGGCAGCGGCAAAAAGTACAAGCACTGCTGCCTGGGCAAGGAGCAGGCGCAGCAGTGATCCGGCGGAATGCCGGGGGGCTGGTGTATGAACGCAGCCCCTCCATCACGGCTCCCCACGGCTTCACCACCCGCTGCGGCGGTGTGAGCGCGGGGCCCCTGGCCAGCTTGAACATCGGCCAGGGCCGGGGCGACACCCCCGCCAATGTGGCGGAGAACTACGCCCGCCTGGGGAAGGCCATTGGATTTGACCCCCAAATGCTGGCCCTGACCCGGCAGGTCCACGGGGATGTGGTTCGCTGCATTTCCGAGGCGGACAAATTGGGCCTCGATGCCCCGCGCAAGGACTGCGACGGGCTGATCACCGACCGCGTCGGGACGGCGCTGGTGGTCTTTACCGCCGACTGCATCCCCGTGCTGCTTCACGACCCGGACACCGGCGCTGTGGGCGCTGCGCACTGCGGCTGGCGGGGCACGGCCCTGGGGCTTGCGGCAAAAACGGTACAGGCCATGGCCGCCGCCTACGGCTGTGAGCCGGGCCATCTCCGCTGCGCCATCGGCCCCGGCATCGGCCTGTGCTGCTTTGAGACCGATGCCGACGTGCCTGCCGCCATGCGCCAGGCCCTCGGCGCCGCTGCGGAGCCGTATATGACCAAATGCGGCCAAAAGTGGCATGTAGATCTCAAGGGCCTCAACGCCCACTGGCTCCGAACGGCCGGGGTGCAGCATATCGACCTCTCTGACAGCTGCACCGCCTGTGAGCCTGAGACGTTCTGGTCTCACCGGCGCATGGGCGCGTCCCGGGGCTCTCAGGGGGCCGTGATCGTCTGTGGGGGTGCCGGATGAAACGACTGCTCTGCCTGCTGCTTCTGCTGGGGCTCCTGAGCGGCTGTACGCTCTTTGACCGCCGGACGGAGACCGAGGCGCCGGCGGCGGAAGAATCCGTCGAGGAAGACTCCGGTATCCAGCTCAATACCGACCACACGGAATCCCTGTTTACCCTGGGATGGTCGCCGGATCTGGGTCTGAACCCCTTCATCACCCGCAGCACCACCAATTGGACCTTCCTGCCCCTGATTTACGAGGGCTTATTTGTGGTCAGTTCAAATTTTGAACCTGAGCCTGTCCTCTGCACCGAGGCCGAACCCTCAGTAGACGGCCGGATCTGGAAGCTGAAGCTGCGCCAGGATGCCGCTTTTTCCAACGGCGCTGCCATGACGGCCGCGGACGTGGTGTATTCCTTTGAGCTGGCCATCAAGAGCGAGCTCTACGGCGACCGCCTGAGGGCCATCGACAATGTGGTCCAGTCTGGCCGCTATGAAGTGACCGTCAGCCTGAGTAAGCCCATGGGCAGCCTGCCGCTGCTGCTGGACTTTCCCATCATTGGCTACGGCAGCGCCGCGGACCCCATCGGTACCGGGCCCTATGCCCTCGTCGTGACCAAGGAAGAGCAGTATCTCGAGGGTATCGCTGACTGGCGCGGCGGGGAGCAGCCCGTTGGCCGCATCTATCTCTATATGGTCTCCAACATGGACTCTGTCCGCGATGCTTTCGAGTTTGGCCGCGTGGATATGGTGGTGTCGGACCTCAACGCCGGCGGCGCGGTCAACTTCCACAGTAATTACGAGCTCTGGAGCCAGGATACGACGATTATGCAGTTTCTGTCCTTCCATCCGGAGAGCCCGCTGTTCGAGTCTGCGGCGGTTCGCGCGGCTGTGACCCACGCCATCGACCGGCAGGTGCTCATTACGGAGTATCTGGATGGCTACGGCGTCGCGGCGACGCTCCCGGCCCATCCCCCCAGCAGCAGGTCTCACCTCTCCCTGGCCGAGGAGTATGGCTATGAGCCGGAGATCCTAGGCCGGGCTGTCTCTGAGGCGCTGCTCACCGGCCGCCGGGGCACCATGCTGGTCAGCGGCGACAACGACTCCAATCGCGCCCTGGCGGAGGCCATCGCCGCCTCCCTGCGGGAGGCCGGCCTGGAGATTGAGGTCATCACCGCCAGCGGCGAAGACTACCTCTCTTTGCTGGAGCTGGGGGGCTATGACCTGCTCTTCAGCGAGGTGCGCCTGACGGCAGACTTCGACCTGAGCGCCTTTTTCGGCGGGCAGCTCTCGGCCTACGCCATCCAGCATGAGGATGCGCCTGCGCTTTGCCTTTCGGCGCTGGAGAATAGCGGTAACTTCTATGACCTGCACAAATTGGTTATGGACGAGGGCCTGCTGTGCCCGATCCTGTTTAAGTCCCGGGCCGTAATGACGGACCGCGGCAGCGTCACCGGCCTGACCCCCGCCCCCGCCAATGTCTTCTACGGGCTGAGCAGCCTGTCGATTCAAATCGAACAATAAGGAGGAATTTTTGTGGATACCAATGTAAAAACCGTCGTCCGCCGTATTTCTGACACCACCTGGGCCTTTGAGCAGGGCATGGTTCGCTGTTTCTACATCGTCGGGGAAGACCGTGCGGTCCTGCTGGACACCGGCGTGGCTGAGGAGAACCTGTTCCAGCTGATGATGCCCCTGGCCGACCTGGCTCTGATGGTCATTAACACGCACGGCGATGGCGACCACACGGCCAACAACAAGCTCTTTCCCACGGTTTACACCCACCCTGCCGAGGAAGCCCGTTTGGGCGAGGTACCGTATCTGGTCAAGCATGTGCAGGACGGCCAGGTCATCGATCTGGGAGGGGTGCAGCTGGAGGTTCTGCACACTCCGGGTCATACTCCCGGCAGCATCTGCCTGCTGGACCGTGCCAACAAGACGCTCTATGCAGGCGACAGCGTATCCCATGGGCCGGTGTTCCTCTTTGGCGAGGGCCGCGACCCTGAGGCCTATGGACAGACGCTGCGCAAGCTGCAAAGCCTGGCTGCCGAGGGGGTCTTCGACACCGTCTGCTGCTGTCACGGAGACTGCCCCGTGGGGGTCGAGGTCATCGACGAGCTGCTCGCCGCCCTGGAGGGTGCGCTCAACGGCAGCATAGAAGGGGTTCCCGCCAATTTGGGGTTTGGCCCTGCCGAGGGGCTCAAAACCTACCGCTATGGCAGCAGCGGGATCTACATGGCCCTTTGACATGGATTTGACGGTCTCCAGCGGCCTCATCGCCGCCCTCGCAGTGCAGCTGGTGGTAGTGGTGGGACTTCCCATCCTGCTGCTCATCTTTCAATACCGCAGGAGCAAGGACGTCGCCGCCCCGGCTGTGGTGGGGATGGTCGTTTACATGGTCTTCGTGCAGGTGCTTCAGCAGATTTTGCACTACGCCTTCCTGCTCAGCGACAATGCCATCTCTAACACCATCAATGGCAGCCCCTGGATCTATGCCATCTATGTGGGGCTCTCTGCCGGTCTGTTCGAGGAAACCGGCCGCTACATGGGCTACAAGTACCTGCTCAAAAAGAAGACCCACCGCGACATTGCCATCAGCTATGGCATCGGCCACGGGGGGTATGAGTGCATTGCCATTGCGGGTTTGTCGACCCTGTCCTATCTAGTCCTGGCTGGCGTCATCAACTCGGGCATGGTGCCAACGATTTTGGAAATGTATTCCTCCAACGAGGCCGCTATGGTCGAGACCATGCTGGCCCAGGTGGCGAAGATCTCTCCGTTTCAGTGCCTCTGGAGCACCATCGAGCGTGTCATTGCGCTGGCGATGCAGATGGGTCTCTCGGTTTTGGTGTTTGCCTCTGTACGCCATACCGAGACCTATGGCGCGCAATATTTTGCCGCCATTGTTTTGCACACTCTGGCGGGCATTCCCGCCGGTCTGTATCAGATGGATGTCCTCAGCGGCAACCGCGGCATGGCCGCTGCCATCCTGCTCAACCTGCTGGTGACGCTGGTGACTGTGGGTTTGGCCCGCCGTATCTGGCGGCAGCTGCCGCAGACTGCCGGGGAGTCACGGCCGGAAGAGCCAAAATTCCGGCTGTAATACTTTCGCGTCATTTGGGTATGCTATCCCTATCTTAATCAAAGGAGGCATTCCAAATGAGCGCAAACAAGTGTATCGAATGCAGCGTCAAGACCTGCACCCACCACTGCCAGGACGTCAACTACTGCTCTCTGGACCACATCCAGGTCGGCACCCACGAGTGCAGCCCCGACCAGAGCCAGTGCACCGACTGCCTGAGCTTCAGAAAGAAATAAAAGCCAAATGCCCCGGCCAAAGATGGCCGGGGCATTGCAGTGTGTCAAAAAAGCCTCGCAGAGTTTGCCGCCCGGGGCGGCAAATAAAGTCCAATAGGTTTTCTGCCGGGGCGTCTACCTGGCAGAGAACACTTCACATGCTGCAAGTGGGGAATTTGTCGCCGTGCGGGGGACAAATTC
>CALWWH010000183.1 GCA_944385195.1 uncultured Oscillospiraceae bacterium
CGGACGATGCCATCCCGGACGACCCTCTCCCCGACGATGCTCTCCCGCACGATACTTTCCCGGAGGGAGCACAGACTGCAGCTAGCCTAGGCTCCGCCGATGAGAGCTACGAGGACAAGTACATCCGCATTTTCGGCTCTATAGACGCGGCCAAGTACCAATCCGCCCAGGAGGCCGACGCCCACATGATCAGCCTCACCGTCCCGGTGTGGAACTTCAACACTGAGCACGTCAAGGTTCAGACCAGCCGGACACTGCTGGTCCATGAGGCCATCGCGGACACGGTCCTGGCGATCTTCACCGAGATCTACAACGGCCCTGAGCGCTTCCCCATCTACTCTGTCGGCGGCTACTCCTGGCGCGGTGACGGCACTAGCGAGCACAACTGGGGCATCGCTATCGACATCAATCCCGACGAGAACTACTACGTCTACCACGGCGTACCTACCGTCGGCAGTCACTGGACCCCCGGCGAGGACCCCTACTCCATCCCCGCAGACGGAGATGTCGTCCGGGCCTTTGCTAAGTACGGCTTCGCCTGGGGCGGCAACGCCTGGACCTCCAGCCAGGACTACATGCACTTTTCCTACTTCGGCAACTAAACGGCAGTGGGCCGGTCAGGGTACAGCTCCCTGGCCGGCCCAATGTTAGGACAAAACCACAAAAAATGAGAAAATTCCCCTCCGGGGCTCCTAGACGGCTTTGGAGGCAGCATAGGACCGCAGCAAGCGCATATACTATGGGGGAATCCGAACTATTTGGGGGTGTTTTAGGGCATCCCGCCCCCTAGTCCATAGCTTAGTTCCCCCTCTGGATAAAGTAGCAGGAGATCGGTTAAGTTTCGTGAAAAGATACATTTTCTTAGCGGGAAAATATGATATTTCTCCAAAACTTACCCATGGCTGTACGCCAGAACAAGAGCTGGACAAAGATGAAAAATCTGCTATACTATTCTTGTAATCCCCTACCCCATCATCAAAGGAGGCGGTCCTGTGACCTATCATTCCATGCCCCAAGACCAGGTGCTGGCCCAGCTGGACAGCGGCCCCCAGGGACTCAGCAGTGCCCAGGCGGCAGAGCGGCTGGCCCACTGGGGACCCAATCGTCTGCGGCAAAAGAAGCCCAAAACCCTCCTGCAGCGCTTCCTGGCCCAGTTCAAGGACGTCATGATCCTTATCCTGCTCCTGGCCGCCGCAGTCAGCTTCGGCATCGCTGTTTACGAGCGCCATCCCCAGGAGTTCTTCGAGCCGGCGCTGATTCTGCTCATCGTACTGCTCAACGCGGCCATGGGCGTCTTCCAGGAGAGTAAGGCCGATAAGGCCTTGGAAGCCCTCAAGAATCTCAGCGCGCCCCACGCTAAGGTTCTCCGGGAGGGCCAGGAGCAGGTCATCGATGCGGCCGAACTGGTGCCCGGCGACATCATCCGCCTGGAGGCTGGGGACTATGTGCCCGCTGACGCCCGGCTGCTCCGTAGCGCCAGCCTCAAAAGCGAAGAATCCGCTCTGACGGGCGAGTCCGTTCCCGCAGAGAAGGACGCCCTGGCCCAGGTGAGTCCAGAGGCCCCCATTGGCGACCGCAGCACCATGGTCTACAGCGGATGCAGCGTCGCCTACGGCTCCGCCACGGCCGTGGTCACCGCCACGGGCATGGACACTGAGATGGGCAAGATTGCCAACCTCCTGGACGCCGAGACCGAGACCGAGACGCCCTTGCAGCAAAAGCTGGCAAAGCTCGGCAAGTATCTGGGCTTCGCCGCCTTGGCCGCATGCGCTGTCATTTTCGGCGTCGGGCTCTACAGCGGCATCCCAGTGTTGGAGATCTTCATGACCTCGGTTTCCCTGGCGGTCTCAGCTATCCCCGAGGGCCTTCCCGCCATCATCACCATCGTCCTATCCATCGGTGTGCAGCGCATGGTAAAGAAAAACGCCATTATCCGCCGCCTACCCGCCGTCGAAACCCTCGGCAGCGCCTCCGTCATCTGCTCGGATAAGACCGGCACCCTGACCCAGAATCGCATGACCCTGGTTCGCGCCTACCTGGACGGGGGCACCCGGGAGCAGATCAGCAGCGAGAACAGCGAGGCAATCCGCCACCTACTGCTCCTCGGGGCCCTGTGCTGCGATGCCAGCCGCGATGTGGGCGATCCCACTGAGAGCGCCATCGTCCGAGCCGCAGAGCAAAACGCTATGCCCCAAGAGAATCTCCGCCAGCGCTATCCCCGCCAGGGCGAGCTGCCCTTTGACTCTGACCGAAAGCTCATGAGCGTGATCTGTCAGGTGGATGGCAAGCTGCTGTGCATCACCAAGGGCGCTTTCGACGCCATGGCCCCGCGCTGCGTCAGCGGCGACCTGGAAGCCGCCCGCGCCGAGAACGAGGCCATGAGCAGCCAGGCTCTGCGCGTGCTCGCCATCGCCTGCCGAGAGCTGGAGCAGCTGCCCGCGTCCCTCCAGGCGGAGGATCTGGAGCAGCAGCTGCATTTTCTCGGCCTGGTGGGCATGATCGACCCACCCCGGCCCGAGGCAAAGCAGGCCGTGGCCCTCTGCCGCCAGGCGGGCATCCGCCCGGTAATGATTACCGGCGACCACGTCACCACCGCCTCGGCTATTGCCCAGGACCTGGGTATCCTGGCCCCCGGAGACCGCGCCATCACCGGCGCCCAGCTCGACGAGATGGATGAACAGACCCTTCGCCAGCAGGTGGAGCAGATCAGTGTCTATGCCCGGGTCTCCCCCGAGAACAAAATCCGTATTGTCAAGGCCTGGCAAAGCCGCGGCCACGTGGTGAGCATGACTGGCGACGGTGTCAACGACGCCCCAGCGCTCAAAGCCGCCGACATCGGCTGCGCCATGGGCATCACAGGCACCGACGTGGCCAAGGGCGCGGCGGATATGACCCTCACCGATGACAACTTCGCCACCATCGTCGACGCGATTCGGGAGGGACGCGCCATCTACGCCAACATCCGCAAGGTGGTGGCCTTCCTGCTGGGCACCAACATCGGCGAGGTGCTGACGGTCTTCCTGGCCATGATCCTCTGGCGCAAAACGCCGCTGCTGTCCATGCAGCTG
>CALWWH010000184.1 GCA_944385195.1 uncultured Oscillospiraceae bacterium
AGCACCTCGGAGCCCGGAGGTACGAGGTCGGCCTTCTCGCGGCTCACCTCCGAAACCGTGACACGACCGCCGACATCCATGAGGCGGCCTTTACAGGAGATGTCCCGTTTGTGGGCATTGACAGAAACGGATATCTCTCCCGGGCCATTCAGCAGACGATGCACCAGTTTATTGATGTCAATACCAACAGCTGTGCCTTTGAAACCGAGACATTTTACCGTTGGATGGAGTTTATCAAAAACTTTGATGGCATGATGAGCCTAACCTCGCCGCTCAACGCGGTGCTGCCCATCAGCAACCTGAGCGCTTACTATCAGTTTGTGACGGACGCGGGCGAGACGGTCATCATCACCGGCGTCCCGGGGGAGACGGCAGAGGGACCGGCGGTCATGGCCCAGGATACCTTCGCTATCTCCAGTATGACGGAGCATCCGGACCAGTGCTGGGCCTTCTTGATGTATCTGATGGAGGACGCGCCGCAGCAGATTCTCTCGGGTTTCCGGATGCGCCGCGATTTGATGGAGCAGGAGCTGGCGGCGGCCATGCTGCCCAACGACGAGGAAAACGCCCTGTTCTACGGCTGGACCGACGAGAACAATGAGCCGCTGCCCAGTCTCACGGAGGAAACTGTGGCGTATCTGAGAGAGTTAATTGACTCTTTGGACTATGTGCGCTTTAGCGACGAAGATGTGATCAACATCGTCACCGAAGAGGTCAGCAGTTATTTCTCGGAGCCGGAGTTCACCGCCCAGGAGGTCGCGGCTCGGATTCAGGATCGCGTGAGTACCTATCTCGAAGAGACCAAGGAGCAGTCGTAAAATGGATTTTGGCTTCTGCCGGGAGCGCGCCCCCTCCGAAGGTTCGGAGGGGGCGCGTTTTTGTTTGGGGTGGGTTAGGGCTCCACAGTCAGATACTGCAAAATGACCGCGTCAGGAAGGCGCGTGGCGCAGCAGACGAAGAGCTTCTGGCTGAGCCAGTTCAGGCGCTGGTCGTAGACCTCGAAGCTGGGCTTGGTGCAGAAATAGTACAGCGACGGGTCGATGAAGCCGCCGCCCAGGACGGTCTCGACGTACTCGGCCGGGACGGTGCGGATTCCGTTATTTTCGATATAGAACGAGCTGCCGTCGTCCATGCGCACGCCGTAGCGGGCTGAGAGCTCGCAGACGCCGTTGGGACGGATGACCTGGCTGTCGACGCCGCCGGGGAGCACGGTGCCATGGAGACCGTCGCCGGTCAGTTCACCGGAGAGCACAGGGATAAGCTGGCGGCGGCCATGGATGGCGTCCTGTCCCACGACAATGGGCGTGCCGACCTTGGCGACAATCTGGAATGCGGGCTTTAAGCTGGGCATAGGGGTCCCTCCTGTTTTTCAGTTTTCCTAATCGTATCATACCTATGGGCGGAATACAAGCTTGACAGGGAAAAGCATCTGTGGTAAAATTCGAAAATGAAAATCAATTTCAATTTTGGAGGCCATGCATATGCGTAAATTTGCCCTCTTGCTGCTCTGCGCCCTGCTGCTCACCGGATGCGCAGCCCAGGCGCCAGCGGGGACGGAGGATGTCTTCACGGTTGTCACGACGATCTATCCGCCTGCCGACTTTGCACGCCAGATCGGCGGCGAGGCGGTGAAGGTGATCCAGCTGGCCCCTCCCGGTGCGGAGGCGCATGATTTTGTACCGTCTTTGACCGATGTGAACACCATCGCCAGCTGTGACCTCTTCCTCTACATCGGCGGCGATACCGACGCCTGGGCGCTGGAGGCTCTGGACAGTCTGGGTGACAATGCCCCACCCGCTCTGTGCCTGTCTGACTATGTGGAGCTGCTGCACGAGTTGCCCCTGGCCTGCGTCGGGGAGGAGGACCATACGGGGCACGACCATGAGGCCGAGGCGCTGGATACCCATATTTGGACCTCGCCCCGCAACGCCATCACCCTCTGCCAGACCATTTCCCAGGAAATGCAGCAGCTCGACAGCCAAAACAGCGCGCTTTATGCCGCCAACTGCCAGGAGTATGTCCGGCAATTGGAGCAGTTGCAGGCGGAGTTTGAAACCGTTATGGACCAGGCCCGGCGGACAAGCATCCTTTTCGCCGACCGGATGCCCTTCCGCTATCTGGCGGAGGACCTAGGGCTGACCTGCTACGCCGCGTTTCAGGGATGCAGCGCCGACACCGAGCCCAGCCTGGCGACCATCGCGTTCCTGACCCAGGTCATCGAGCGAGAGCAATTGCCAGTGGTGTTCTGCCTGGAAAACTCCGACCCCACCGTCGCTGACACGCTCTGCCAGGCCACAGGCGCGCAGAAGCGTGTTCTCCACTCCTGCCACAACCTGACCACGGAGGAACTGGCCGCCGGGTGGGATTACCTGTCGCTGATGCATGAGAACGCTGCGGCTTTGGCTGCAGCGGTGCAATAAGGCGCACCGCGGCGTCCCAGCTGCCGTGTCCCAAAACCGCCGCGGAATTGAGACAACTTTTCGTTTAGCATACTAAAGCACTTGCAATCCCTCCTTGTTTCCGTTATCATGGAACCAAGGAGGGATTACGCTATGAATAACCGCAAAGACCTGACGCAGGGCAATGCCTTTGCGCAGATCATGAGCTTTTCACTGACACTGTTTTGCGGAAGCATCTTCCAGCAGCTATACAGCACCGTCGACACCGCGGTGGTCGGCCGATTCGTCGGCACGGATCAATTGGCGGCGGTGGGTGCGACGGGGTCACTGTCTTTCTTTATTTTAGGATTCGTCTTTGGCCTGACCGGCGGCTATAGCATCCTGGCGTCCCATGCCTATGGCGCAAAGGACATGAACCGGGTTCGGAAGGTCATTGGCAACGCGATCGTGCTCAGCGCAATCATCATTGCAGTCTTTACGCCGCTGGCACTGGTCCTCACACGGCCGATGCTCCAGCTGATGGGAACGCCGGAGAACATTATGGATGATGCGGCGCTCTATATCTCCATTGTCTTCGGCGGCTATGCCTGCACCATGCTCTACAACGTGATGGCCTCACTGCTGCGGGCTTTCGGCGACACCCGAACCCCGCTGTTTTTCTTGATCCTATCGAGCGTCATCAACATCGTGCTGGATATTTCCTTTGTCGTTTTGCTCCACTGGGGTGTGGCCGGCGTGGCCGTTGCGACCCTGATCGCGCAGTTCATCTCCGGCAGCCTCTGCGTGGTCTATGCCGTCCGCAAATACGAGGTCTTCCGCCTCAAACGGGAGGATCTGAAGCCGGACGGAAAAATCATCAAGGATATGCTCCGGCTGGGTATCCCCATGGCGCTGCAGTCTTCCCTGACGGCGGTGGGCATGGTGGTCATGCAGGCCTCCATCAACGATTTCGGCTCCAACGTCGTCGCCAGCTACACGGCCGCGCACAAGGTCGAGGCCCTGGTGGGCATGCTGGCTATGACCCTGGGCACCACCACGGCCACCTTTGTGGGGCAGAACTTCGGCGCGAAAAACTATGACAGAATGTTCAAAGGAATTCGCATCAACGTGACTCTGGCTACGATCTATGCGGTAGCCTCGGCCCTGATCTGCTTCCTGGTGGGGCGCCGCATCCTAATGATCTTTGTGGACGCTTCGACGCCAGGGGCAGAGGAAATCTTGGATGCCGGCATGACGTATCTCAAGACCTTTGCCGTGTTCCTCTGGCCGTACAACGCCCTGATGGTGTTCCGCAGCGCACTGCAGGGTATGGGCCGCAGCATCTACACAATGGTCGGCGGCACGATGGAGTGCATCATGCGCATCGCTGTCTGCTTGACGCTGCCGGCGGTTCTGGGCTATCTGGGCTGCTGCCTGGCAGGCCCTGCGGCCTGGATTGGCGCGATGATCCCCCTGCTGATCGCGTACTTCTACGAGAAGAAAAAACTGCTCAGAAATGTGTAAATATTTAGAGGGGCCGCGTACATCGATGTATGCGGCCCCTCTTTTTGAGAAAATTACAGATGTGGTTTACACGCTCTTGGGGCTGGCAGGAGAGCTGCAAGCGGCGCTGCGGTTCTTAGCCTCAGGGGTTTTGACCAGGAGGCGCGGATCAGCCCGGCTCAAGGATAGGCATCCACGGCCAGATTGCCGTTTTGATACCAGCAAACAGCCTTGCGGGCAAAGTTCTCGGTGACGCCAAATAGCTCTGCCAGCTGCCAGACCTCAGTGCAGCCAGCTTCTATGGCAGCTGCGTACTGCTCTGGCGGAATCAGTATCTCAATGGCCCATTTGTCTGCCTGGTGTTCTAATTTTTGACGGTACTCTATGGCGGCGTAGCGGTTATAAAAACTGCCGGTGAAGCAGTGCCCCAATTCATGGGCCAGGTGGACGGCTTCGTCGGCCTGGGTCGCCTGGTGGGGATCCATCCCGATCCAACAGCGCCCGTCTGCTGTCAGCAGACTCAGAGACCCGCACTCCGGCAGGGAGTGGCGTAGGATTGGAATCTGCGCGGCCTCTGCCAGGCGGTGCAGTTGTTGCGTGTTGGTCATGAGTACCTCCTTGGCAATGGCTGCCCTCGCGACGGGGAATTCCCCCTGCCACGGCTGTGCTGCGGCCCGCGACCTTCCTTGTAAAGAGGGGACGGATTTCTGGGGGTTGGGACCTTGGGCAGAATTATTCTTCAGCGGGGTCCTTTGCTTGTGCAGCCTTGAGCTGGCGGTCGTATTCCTCGCGGATCTTGACCATGCGGGCAAAGCGCTGGACCTCTTTGTACATGGCGTCGGTAATCTCTCCATCGCCGCCGAAGAGGGCGAATTTGATCTCGTCGTCCGTCGGAGGAAGAGAAGGCGCGTCGCTGGGCTTCTCATAGCCCAGGAGATAATCCGTGGTCACACCAAAAAAGGCGGCCAGTTTGAGGATCATCTCCCGGTCAGGGGAACTGCCGCCGGTTTCCCACATGGCGACGGTCGATCGCCCTACACCCATGGCGTCGGCAAGGGCCTGCTGGTTCATGTGACGGGCCTTGCGGCATACCTTTATGTTTTCCATCATTTTGGGTCACTCCTTACACGTATTTGCCCTGTTTCGGGACTCTGGGAATATTATAACGTCAAATTAAGTGACACGCAAGCGATTTTAAAAATATTTTTGTTTTAAGACTTGACAAATATGGAAAGGAGTGCTAAAATAAAGTCAAGACAACCGACGAAAGCAGAAAATAAGATGAAGTTTTGGTTGACTATAAGTATATCACAGGGGCTGTCCCTTTGATGGGACAGTGAAGGCAAAGGGAGAGATGATTGAGATGGTTCAAAATCGTTTGGTTCGAGAGGGTTGGGTCTTCTGCCCCATTTGCAGAAAGGGAAAGGTCCTGCGCCTGCGGCCTGAGACCCGCGTGGTCGGCTTAGAGGTCTACTGTAAGCGCTGCAACCAGCTGTCCGTGCTGGACATCGACGAGGCAGAGCTGCGGTCGCGGCCCGTATAACGACATATTGATCAGAGCCTGAGCCTTTGCGCCTGCGCCGATGCGGTATCCTTTGGGATGCTGCGTTGGCGCAGGAGCTTTCTTGTTTTCAATAAAAGGAAGCAGAGAAGGGCAATTGCTGGAAAGGAGGTGATGCCGGTGGAGACGGCGCTGATGGTGGTTTCGGGTTGCGGGACAGTCTGTTCCATTGTGTTTGCGTATCTGGCCTTTGTTCGCAACAAACGCAAGGACGAAGTCGACCAGGGAGCGCACGGCGGTACCATCCTGACAGAGATCGGATACATCAAATCGGGCATCGACGACATCAAAAAAAAGCAGGAAGTGCAGGACGCCAGGTATTTGGCGACCGTGGAGCGTCTGGCGGCGGTGGAGAGCTCGGTGGAGCTGGCCCATCGAAGGTTGGACGAGTGGACAGCCTGCGGGACACACTGAAAAGGAGGCGATTGCGTGAGTGAGATCAAACAGAAGCTGACCAGCCGCAAGTTTTGGGCCTGTATGGCCGGTGTGGCGGCGGGCCTGGCGGCGGTGTTCCAGCTAGACGGCGGCGTTATCAGCGAGGTCAGCGGCATGGTCACGACCCTGGCCAGCATTGTCAGTTACATCTGGGCTGAGGGCCGCATCGAC
>CALWWH010000185.1 GCA_944385195.1 uncultured Oscillospiraceae bacterium
CGTGGATGGCGTCCAGGTTCAGTTCCTTGGCCTTCTTGGCCAGCTGGAACTTGCCCTCGGTGGCGCCGTTCTCGGCGTCAACGCGCATCTCCAGGTTCTTCTTGGTGGAGTCGGTGATGACCTCGCCCAGCAGCTCTGCGAACTTGGCCGCGTGCTCAGCCTCTTCATAGGCAGCCTTCTCCCAGTACAGGCCGATCTCCGGATAGCCCTCGCGGTGGGCCACGCGGGCCATGGCCAGATACATGCCCACCTCAGAGCACTCGCCCTGGAAGTTCTCCCGCAGGCCCTGGAGGATCTCCTCCGGTGCGCCCTGGGCTACGCCCACCACATGCTCTGCCGCCCAGACCTTCTCAGCGGCCTGCTCGACGAACTTCTCGCCCGCCGCGCCGCACAGAGGGCACTTCTCAGGGGGCGTGTCGCCCTCATGCACATAACCACAGACCGGGCAAACCCACTTTTTCATAGTCGTATACCTCCATAAAATAATGTATCATCAGTATTTGGGACCTAAAATTAAGAATCATTCCTGATCTGGCTATAGTATACCCCAGCCCGCGGGCTTTGTCAAGGGGCAATTTCAAGTTTTTTTCTATGGAAGCGGCGGGCCTCCGGGTCATCCGGGGCCAGGTCCCGGGCCAGCAGCTCATACGGGACCTGGCCGAGGCTTTGGATGTAGGCGCTGGGGCTCATGCCCTCGTACTTGCGGAAGATGCGCGAGAAGTAGTAGGGGTCGGCAAAGCCGGCGCTGGCGGCGATCTCGCGGATGGAGCGCACGGCGTGGTAGAGCATCAGCTGCCGCTTGGCGTAGTCGATGCGCAGGTGGGTCAGGTAGTCCAGGGGGGCGCGGCCGTAGTAGTCTTTGAACAGCCTGCGCAGGTAGCTGGGGTGGTAGCCGGTCTCGGCGGCGGCGGCGGCCAGGTCGAAGTCGCAGTTGCAGACGTTTTGCAGCAGCCTCCGGCGGAACTGCTCCACGGCGGCGTTGGGTCTTGGCCCGGCCTCGCTCAGGCCCAGGAGCATCTGGCAGATGACCTCGCCGAGGGCGGCGACGATGGCCCCGGCGTTGGGCTCGTCCCGCAGCTGGACGTCAAAGGCCATCTCGTAGAGGCTTTGCAGGCTGCGGCCGGGGTCGTCCTCCACCACCAGGGGCCCCTGCCGGGGGGAGAAGGGCAGGTCCCGGGCCAGGATGCAGCCGTCGACGAAGCCGCCGGGGGCGCTTTTGCAGTGGGGCAGCTGCGGCGGGATGCAGAACACGGTCCCCTCCCGGAAGGGGTACAGCGCGCTGCCCAGGCGGGCGGTGCCCTCGCCCCGCAGGCTCAGGAGGATCTCCCAGCAGCCGTGCTGGTGCAGGGGGTAGTCCTGGTAGGTCCGGGCGGAGCGGCTTAAGATGAGGATCTGCATGGGCTTACTCCTTTCCGGCCCCGGGGGGCCAGGTTTATCTTAGCACAGCAGGTTCGTTTTGTCCATCCCAATCTGCGCGTCCGGCCATTGCCTGCGGGGGCAAAAGGCGGTACAATTGTTCTGTCAAAACATCCATCCACGGAACAAAAGGAGTGACCATTCCCATGTATGACAAGCACATCCTCACCGAACGCGGCTGCCGCAGCGTCTGGGAGCACGGCAAGAAGATCGGCTATTGTCTCAATATCACCATCAACTACTACCGTGGCCTGCCCCTGTGCTGCGTCGACCAGATCAGCCTGGAGGTCGACGGCCAGCCGGTGGACCCGGCATCGATGCTCCTACAGCACCGGGGCCGGGAGTACCCCTACCTCGACATCCTCAAGGACGATTTCCCCACGGACTTTTACTGGACCTTCGGCGACGATCTGCGCGTCGTGGTCCTGCAGCAGGGCGGCATCGAGCAGGGCATCCACCACGTCAAGCTGACCCTGGGCACCCGCCGGTCCTACACCCCCACCATGGTCTCGGTCTGCGAAAAAGACCTGACCTTTGCATAACGAAGGAGGGAATGCGCATGAAAACCAAACATGATATCCGGCTGGGCGTGTCTTTGTACAGCTACCAGGACAACTATTACTTCAAGCGCCACGACCTCGAGGGCTGCATCGCAGCCGCGGCGGGCTCCGGCGCCACGGGCATCGAGGTCTTCTCCGACGCGATGATCCGCCAGTGGCCCTATATCTCCGACGCCTTCGTGGACCAGTGGAACGGCTGGATGGAGCGCTACGGCGTCGAGCCGGTCTGCCTGGATCACTTCTCCGACCGGGCCATGTGGCATAACAAACAGCTGAGCGACGAGGAGATGTTCCGGCGGGGCGTGATGTACATCAAGGCCGCCAAGAAGCTGGGCTGCCCGGCCATCCGCGTGCTGCACGAGGAGCACATCGGCCCCCGGAGCATCAGCGGCTACAAGCTCACCGACTACGACATCATCGCCCGCCTGCTGCCCGTGGCGGCGGAGTACGGGATCATGATGGCCCTGGAGGTGCACACCAAGGACGGCGTGGGCGCGCCCTACCAACAGCGCTACATCGAGCTGGCCGAGAAGACGGGCCTGCCCTTCGTGGGCTTGCAGGCGGACTTCTCCACCTTTGAGTACTGCATCTCCACGGCGGACATCGTCGAGGCCGTCTCCAAGGGCGCCAACCGGGAGATTTTGGAGTTCATCCGCAGCAAGCAGCGGGAGGCCTACTTCGCCGGCGGCGAGTTTGAGTACGAGTCCATCCGCGAGCAGGTGGAGAAAATGCACCCCAACGAGGCCACCCTGGGGGCGCTGCGCTTTGTCA
>CALWWH010000186.1 GCA_944385195.1 uncultured Oscillospiraceae bacterium
GGACTACTATTTGACTACTATCTAAAAAAGTCTCGGAGGCATTGCGCCGCAATGGCTCCGGATCTTTTTCACAAATGTCAAAAAAATTGTGTAAATCCGCTGAAATCCTTGCGCCTCAGCGATTTCCTCTTTGACGGCCTGATAACTCCGACTCTAAAGGCCGCTGGTTCGAATCCAGTCGGGCGTACCACGTGGTCGCAAAGTGCGCTTTGCGGCCACGTCTTTTTGTACCTGGGGACAGATAAAGGCGCTCCTAATTATTTTCATATTTATATAAATCGCCCCCTGGCCGAGATGTCCACGGTCAGGGGGCGATAATAGGGAATAGGGACTTTGGAGAATATGCTATGACCTAGTATGATAGTATGATTCCAAAAATGAAAGATTACGCCTCGCCATTAAATTCTTTAACAGCATTCACGAGAGCGACCACATTCTCTGCTGGAGTTAATGCTTGAATATTATGAATTGTATTGAAGACAAAGCCACCGTTTTGAGAAAAAATCTCACACATTTCTAGTACTTCTTTGCGAACTTCTTCAGGTGTTCCGAAGGGGAGTGTTTTCTGCGTATTTACGCCGCCGCCCCAAAAGACAATATTTTGTCCGAATTCTTTCTTCAATGCCTTAGGATCCATGTTTTTTGCAGTCCATTGAACTGGATTCAGAATATCAAAGCCGGCCTCAATCAATTCGGGGATTAGAGGATAGATAGAGCCGCAGCAGTGTTTAAATGTTTTCCAAGTGGTGTTTTCGTGGATCCAGTTGTTAATCTTTTTGTAGTAGGGCATATATAATTCGCGGAACAATTCTTTTGAGCAGAGCGGTGCAATCTGTGTGCCGAAATCAGCGCCGCAGATATAGGCGACTTGCACATCATTTCCGACGATGTTTTTAACCTTCTCAAGATTCTTTAATCCAACATCAGTTGAATATTCGAAGATCTGATGAATATAGTCTGGACTATTGATTAGAGCTACATACCATTCTGAAATGTCTCGGAGCCCTTTTGGATGTTTCAGAGCACTGCCGGGGACATGGGCAACATCGCCGACAGCTGTTCCGCCGAAGGAACCGATGCGTGCATAAGGAGTCTTTTTAGCGGCCTCCAGTCGTTCCTTGATGCAATCAAGCGCCTCTGGGGTAATCTCCTTAAAATCCTCCAGGTTGTCCTCTACATGGGGGTTGTCCTCGTCAAAGTTATGCCCACGGACAATCGCATCAAATGAATAGAAATTTTGGGGCATCATAAGAGAAGGTTCACAGGTCGTATCACCGCCCGGGTACACGAGAATTCTGCCCTGTTTATCTGTTGTATACGTAAAATTTTCAGGCATTAGGACAACTTGTCCCCAAGGCGTGCGCCATTCCTTTTCTCCGATATTCGGGATACCCATGTTCGTATTGGGGCTCCACACACTTGTTGTATCAATTCCAAGTGCTTCTTTGAGGTCATCATCAATGGTTCCAAGCATTTGTCCCGGTTCCTGGACGCGAATTGGCTTCCTTTCCAATCCATAGTATTCCCGCAGTTTTTCTACAACAGAGACATGGACACCTGTAGTAGAAGTCCCGCCGAGATCGATTGGGACCGGACCGGAACGATGATTGAGTGCAAGCTCTAGTTTTTCGGATTTAGTCATAGCCATTCTCCTTTATACTGTTGTGCCGAAAGAAAGAGGGGCAAAAGATATTACAGCTTTTTAATTGCTTAAAAAGTGAACTGGAGAGAGAAGGGAGGCTTTTAAAAAAGTCACCTCTCTCTCCAATTTTAGTTCACTATTTCAGTGTGGCAATTACAATATTTACATGATGCCGACTTCCTTATAATATTCAACCATCTCGTCTACGTTGGTGGCATCAATCAAAGTCGGCTGGAATTCATACCAAGCAGGAGCCGTCATATCGTAGGTGCCTTCGCAGTGTTGTGCAAACAGATCCATTACCTCAGAAGCATACTGACGTGAATCCTGCAGGGCGCTAGCCCGCATATACCCTTTGGTGATATAATCGCACGCATCATTCAGGCCGTTGATGCCATAGATATACATGTTGTCCCAGTCGTCGAAGCCATTGGTGAGCAAAGACTCTACTGCACCGACCGCCATAGAGTCAGAACAGGCCAGTACGCCGTCAATTTTCGGATAGACCTGCTGCCAGTCATCCATTTTCTTCATAGCCTCGTCCTTCAGCCAGTTTGCGATCTGCTCATCCAGAATGGTCACGTCGGGCCGTTTCTCACTTAAAACGTCGTGGAAAGCCTGGTTGCGATCAATCGAATTTTGCTTTCCGGCCGGTCCGAGCAAAATAACGACGTTTGCATTTTCTGGAAGCTCCTCTGCTGCGCGTTCTGCCAAAATTTGGCCAAGTGCATATTCGTTACAGATCATACCCTGTGCCAGTTTCTCGTCGCGGATGTACTCCCAACCCTGGCTGGAAATATGGAAATAGAGGGCGCCAGAATCCTGCACGCTCTTGATGGCTGCGCGGGCATCCATCTTTGGTGTACGAGCAACAACGAGATCGTAATCCCCCTGAGAGACGTTTTCCATGATCTGCAGGAACTTTGTTTCGTCATCTTCAAAGTCAAAGGCGTCTAGCTCATAGCCATACTTATCAGCCTTTGCTTGGAACTCCTGTTTCAACCATACATCGTAGGAGTCCTGTAGCTTGAAAATGACGGCTACTTTTTTTGTGTCCTCTCCGGTCTCTGAATCGCCGCTGTCGGAGCATCCGACAAAGAGGGAAAGGCATGTGACCATAGCCAATGCTACCGCTAAGAACTTTCTAAACTTTTTCATATGGTTCCTCCTCACAAATTTTTAAAGCAATAATTTATTGCTTTAATTAAAAAATTAATCCTGAGTCCTTGACATAATCGCATTTTCCGTATATAACTGTGAAACAGAGGTTTCTTTCAATTGGTACGTGGCATAGGTGGCATAGGGTAGAGGGGTATTAATTAATTTACTATATCAATTATTTGACATAATAGTACTCCACGGAATCTCAATTGTCAACTGTTTTGTTATTTTCGTAGAAAATGACAGAATATTCTGCAAATTATTATATAATATGATAAAATAAATTTGCTAAACTATCGTGTGGAGTGGGAGAAATGATCTTCAATGCCATGGTACGATAAAGCAGCTCCTTTCCCCTTGCAAATCAATTAAAAACGTTCTACACTAAAAATGATGCTACTAATACTTTATAAGGATGTTCTTGTATGAGCATAAAAGAGCATGGGTTCCCTAAGGTTGACCGCCACTCCCAAGTATTGTCTTATTTGGTGCGGCATGGTGCAAATTCCCGCAAGTCAATTGCAGATAACATTGCTGTTACGGGAGCAACTCTGACAAGAATCGCTGCAGATTTGATCCAGAAGGGGATTGTCTATGAGAAGGGGACAAGTACCAATGGGGCAGTGGGAAGAAAAGAGATCTATATTGATGTAGTCCCGAATTACTGCTATGCACTGGGCTTAGATGTTGCAAATCGCTACCTCCGTGTAACACTGCTGAACATTAAGCTGGAGCTCATTGTCATGAAGGAGTGGCGCTATCGCGTACTTACTCAGAGTATCCTCGACGAAGCAATCGCATTCTTGAGATCGCTGATTGATGAATACGGAAAAGAGAAGATTTTAGGCCTGGGGCTTTTAGGGCAGGGTTACATTTATCAGAATCAATTTATGAGTCTACCCGTCCGCAATATATATTGGCAGATCGCACAGAAGATTGATGTAGAGATCTATTGCATGAATAATATTCGTGGGATCGCGGTTACCCAATCTTTCCTCAATGACGATGAACGTAGCTTTTTCATGCTCCACTATGGACCAGGTATCTGTACGGTTATGGTACAGGACGGGTGCATTGTCAACGGATACCATAACAAGGCAGGAGAAATTGCGCATACGATTTTGTATCCGGAGTCGAAACAGGTCTGCAGTGTCTGTGGGAAAAAGGGATGCCTGGAGTCTGAACTGAGCTTTGAAAGAGTTGCCAAATGTGCCGATCCCATGATTGATGAATCCTATATTGACTATGAGCTGCTGGAAAAGGCATGCCAACAAGATGATGGCCGGGCCCTGGATCGAGCATTGGTCCGCCTTGCTCAGATTGTCAGCATCCTCATTGGCTTCAGTGATCCACAAAAGGTATTGCTCTGCGGGGAGATTTTTACCAATTCCGATTATTATAACCGTTTTTCTCGGTTGCTGCTGGACAGCAATAATACGCTGGAAGCTCAGAACATCATGCTGGTTGAGAATTATTCGGAGAAACGTTGGAAATCAGCAGGGATTGTTGTTTTGAATGAATATTTTGGCCCGCGGCCGCGCCGTTTTTTGACCTAAGACACGCTGCCGATCCACCAAGCCCCCCTAAAAGGTCCTCAAACGTCTGCTTTTGTTGCAGCAGGACCTTTAAGGGGGTTCTTTTTCAGTCGGGCACAGGATATCGTAAAACAGCAGGATCAATGAAAGGGACAAGCAGGCGGATATCAAATCGGTTCGCCGGAATCAGCTAACTGCCGCCGGGCGGCCTGTGCCAATCCTGTGGGTTTATCTACAGGGCAAAAAGAATTAGATCATATAGCTGCGGATTTGCTTGACGAGATCCTCGTATCCGGATATGAAAGTCCGCAGGGTATCCTGGGCGCCGCCATATTGCATGAACTCCTCCGGCACCATACCCTTTTCATCGAAGGATTTATGAAATTCCGGCAAGGTATTTAGCTGCTGCATCCACCGCTCCGGCACGGGATCACTCATATAGTTCCTTACCTCGACGTTGCAGTGTTCCAGGCGCTTTTGCCAGCCATAGTTGATCGTTTGACACAAATCGCCCCCAATAAGCTGCGACCAGTGGAGATGGTTGCGGTTAGCAGCGGACAGTAAACGGGTACGATATCCGCGTTCCTGATAAATACGATAAGCCTCTTTTATCACGGCAACACCGCCCCACTCCAGCGCTTCGGGATCTACAACCAGATTATTTTTCGCGCAGGAGGCTTTCAGCCAGTCATCTGTGCGGCCGATCATAATTGTGCATACGGGAGACATTTCATCAATGGAGAGCCCCTCAGCCACTCTGCGGTTCAGTCCGCGTTCCACCGCCTCGGCGACAGCAACTGCTTGGGCTACCGTGAAGGATACGGTTGCATTAATGCTGACCCCGCGATAGGTCGCCTCTTCCATTGCCTCGATTCCCGCGGCGGAGGCGGGCATTTTTACTTGCATGTTTTTCCCAAGCGTGTTAAGATGCAGGGCCTGCTCCAGCATTTTCTCCTTGCTGCGGTAGTTTTTAGCATTTGTCTGAATCGAGAGCCGCCCTTTCTTGCCCTTATATTTCTCAAAGATGGGTAACAGCTTCTGGGAGCGCTCCCGTCCTACTTCATCAATCAGTGCCCAAGTGATTTCATCATCGCTGTATGTGGGATATTCCTCGATCAGGCGATGGATACACGGCTCCCAATATCCCAGTTCCTTGCGAATGACTGCGGCAACAATGATGGGATTGCTGGTGGCACCAGTGATGCCACGCTCGAGACCATAATTCAGCTCTTCTTCTCCGCAAGAATCCATCCAGATGTCAGTATCTGGAAATTTCATGACGGTTTCGTGTAGCTTCCCTTTGTATTCGGCGCTCATATTTTACACCTGTCCTTTAAGATAAATACTGTCCTCGATGGACGAGACTTCTGTTTTAGCGTTTTTTAAGAATTCCTGCCGCCAGGGCTCCAGATTTTGTGTGAATGCAGTGGTCAGGAAGATCTCAGCCATTTGACAGCCCAGTGCCTCGGCCACGATCCAACCACCCATCGTCATTACGTTGGCATCATTGATCGCTCTGGCTTTTTCTGCGGAGTACATGCTTTCGCAGGCTACCGCGTAAACACCCTTGAATTTGTTTGCAACGACAGCCATACCTGCGCCAGTCCCGCAGATCAGGATTGCACGGCTATACTCCTGTGCCTGCATTTTTTTTGCAGCAGTGGCAGCCACTTGATAATAGGGGAGGGCTTCCTCGACGGATCGCGTGCCGCAATCATCCACTTCGTACCCCTTTTCCCTCAAATAAGCGCATACTGCTTCCTTAAGGGGGAAACCAGACTTGTCTGAACCAATTAAAACTTTCATCTTTGAGCGCATCCTCTCATTGTTTTGCCGCGATTGCTGCCCTCGCGGCCGACGCGATATGCACGGCTTTCATTCCATATTTTTCTTTCAAAAATTCCGTGCTTCCGACTTCACCAAAGTGATCTTTTACGCCGATCCGCCGCAAAGGCACTGGATGGTTTTCACACAGGCACTCAGCCACAGCGCTGCCCAGCCCGTTCAGTATAGAGTGATTCTCACAGGTGACAACGCATCCAGTGCGTGCAGCGCTTTCCAATATCAATTCCTTATCCAGGGGTTTGACGGTATGGATATTGATGACATCCGCGTGGATCCCTTCGGCTTCCAGAAGCTGTGCCGCTTCCAACGCCTCGGCCACCAGAATGCCACTGCACAGGATAGTCACATCTCCGCCGTCTCTTAGACGAATTCCCTTGCCCAGCTGAACGGGGCACCCCTCATCAAATATTTTGACCGCGTTACGCCGTAGCAGACGGATATAAACAGGCCCGCTGTGTGCGACAATCTGCGGGAAAGCAGACAGAAGTTGCGCACTGTCCGTTGGCTCAAAAATAGTCATTCCCGGGATATTCCGCATGATCGCAATATCTTCCATGCTCATATGGGTACCACCATTGAGCTCTGCTGTGACGCCGGGGTCGCTGCCCATCATCTTCACATTCAGACCTGCATACGCCACAGACAGCGTGACCTGATCACAGACACGCCGTGTGGTGAAAGGGGTAAAGGTGTGGGTGAATGGAATCTTTCCCATGGCGGCCATTCCAGCGGCGCAGCCAATCATATTTGCCTCCGCGATACCAACATTGATGGTGCGCTGAGGAAAGGCCTCCTGAAAGCGGCCGGTTCCTGCCGCTTTCATCAAATCTGCTTCCAAAATAACGATCCGGTCATCCGATTTTGCTGCAGCGATGAGAGCATCGACATAGGTTTCGCGCAGCCATCTCTTCTCCAGTTCCACTACGCATCCTCCTCGTCCAGCATGGCAACGGCCGTCTCCCACATCTCCTGGGTGATGGACATGTTGTGAGAAGCTAGCTGATTTTCGCAGAAATAACAGCCCTTTCCCTTGATCGTATCCAGAATAATCATAGAGGGGTGGCCTTTGACTTTCTGAGCGTTGTCAATGGCATGGGCAATCGCTGCGACATCATGGCCATCTACACTTTGCACATGCCAGCCGAAGGCGCGCCATTTATCCTCCAAAGGATAGAGCCCGTTTTCTGCTTCAATATAGTTATCCAGCTGCATTTTGTTGTAGTCTGTAAAGGCAATCAGGTTGTCCAGATGCCAGTTTCCGGCCAGCATAGCCGCTTCCCAAATCTGCCCCTCCTGGCTTTCACCGTCGCCAATGATGGTATATATGTTGCAGGGACGGCGATCCATCTGTCCTGCTATCGCCATGCCAACGGCAGCAGAGAATCCCTGGCCCAGGGATCCGGTTGTCATGTCCACACCCGGCGTCCGGTTCATATCACAGTGACTGGGCAAATTTGTCTCCGGCCGGTTGAGGGTATCCAGCCAGTCCAGGGAGAAGAAACCGCGCAGTGCAAGCGCTGCGTATACCGCAGGCCCGCCGTGCCCTTTTGACAGAACAAAGCGGTCGCGATCTTCCCATTGCGGATTGTCTGGAGCAATGCGCATTTTATCGAAGTATAGCACAGCCAGTACCTCCGGAAGAGAAAGGCTGCCTCCGATGTGGCCCACGCCTAATTTGCCGATGCAGCGTATAGTTTCACGGCGAATTTCCTGAGCCTTTTGTTGCAAAAACATATTCTGCGCGTTCACCGCAGTTCACCCCTTTTTACAGAATTGACCGCAGGAGTCGTTCCACAGTTTCCATATTCATTACTGCAGGTGTCAGCTGAATAATTTGTGCGGAGAGGGCGACCTCGGCAATATGGGGGATATCTTCCTCTTTTACACCCAACTCGTGCAGACGCAGCGGCATTTTCATACTGCCCATCAGCTGCTCTACGCCATCAGCAAAGTCCTCTAAGCATGAATAGCCTAAATAGCTTGCAAGCTCCTGCATTTTTTCCTGCTCTAGTTCGCCGCTGATGCGCATAAAAGCCGGCAATGTAATAGAACAAGCAATTCCGTGGCTAGCGCCGAACTCCGCGGTCAAGGGGAAGCTGGTGGCATGGATACCAGTCGTACGGGTCTGGCTAAACGCTACACCGGCGATCAGGCTTGCCTTGCTCATCGCGCTGCGGGCCTCCATATCCTGCGGGTTATCATAGGCTTTTTTTACATTCTTCAGGATCAGCTTCATTGCGCCCATTGCCAGCATATCGCACAGAGGCAGAGACTCTTTGTTCCAATAAGCCTCAATGGCGTGGCAAAACGCATCCATACCAGTTGAGGCGGTGACGGCGGGGGGCAATGTGACCGTCAGATCGGGATCAATGGCGGCGATATCAGGCCAGAACTCATTATTGACCATAGGCAGCTTGACATGGGTGCTCCGGTTAGTAAATACGCCGACATTCGTCACCTCGCTGCCAGTGCCAGCTGTAGTCGGAATACAAATGAGTCCGGTAGTGCGCGGACACAGCTTTTTGGTTCCTCCGCTGTAATAGTCATAGATGCTACCAGGGTTGGTCACCAGGCAGGACACGATTTTGGCGACATCCATAGAGCTTCCGCCGCCAATCCCCACAACGCAGTCTGCACTATGCTCCCGTGCTACAGCAGCTGCTGCATCCACACTTTCACAGGAGGGATTCGGCTCGATATCGCTGAAATAAGCGACTTTTTTCCCAGTCATTCCATCGCCGATTGCCTGCGCCACACCGTTTTTATACAAAAACGGGTCTGACACAATCAGTACCTTTTCGCCGGGGATATAATCGGCTAAGTGCTTGACGAGCCCTCTGCCAAATAGAATTTGTGTTGGCATGTGGAATTTGAATTGTTCTGTCATGTTTATTCCTCCTTATTTGCCGGGAGCTCAGAACGCCCCGTTTGATTCTCTTGATGTCCCACCACAAAGCAACCAGCGCATCCAAGTACGATTGCCATACCGATCACTTGTACCAGCGTCAGCTCCTCGTCAAACAAAACAAAGGAAATCAGAGCTGCTACAATGGGAACCAGCAGCAGGAAAATTTTTACCAGCCAGACAGGGAAATGACGAAGATTGTAATAGTAGAAAACATAGATCAATGTTTGACCCAGTGAGGCGATCAACAGTGCGACGGTAATGTTGCGGTCTGTAAGGAAAAACTGCAGCTGACCGAGCGTATCTGTGAGTGCAGCGGCGATCGTAAATAACACCATGGTGACAAAATTGTTGTAATAGGCCACCACATTATCGCTTACCGGCTGATTCTTGTCGTGCTGGGCACTTTTGATCACGAAAGCGTTAATGGATACAAAAAGCGCACTGGCAATAAAAAACAGATTTCCGATACCGCCGATGTCCACGTGGGCAAAGTCGATTCCAAGAACCAGAACGATACCAAAGAGCATGACGAAAGTGAGGAGCCAGTCTTTGGCGCGGAATTTTTGCTTGTAGATCCAAACAGAGATCAGGTTAACAAAAATAACGTCTGTTTTCAGCAGTACCGTCCCGATTCCGGCGGGGCACATTGTCAATCCAATAAAAGCGGTTGTATCCAGAAGAAAGCCCAATACACCGATCATAATAAGCTTTTTCCAGACCTTTTTTACCCGGAAAAGCTCCTTGAGCTGTCCACGGCATCCCATCATCACGGTCAGCAGGATCAGCGTAATAAAGCGGATGACGATACCAACGGAGAACACCGACATAGCCGCGACCGCCGTGTTTGTAGCCACATAGTAAATGCCCCAGATCAGCGGAAGGATAAGAAGATATAGCAGGGATTTTTTATCCATAACAGGACCTTCTTTCAAATCCCATCTGCGGAAAAGGCATAGACAGTAGTACTGTCATATTCCTGCCCGGGGCGCAGTGTAATATCTCCAAATTCCGGTATGTTGGGGGTGTTTGGATGGAATTGCGTCTCCAGGCAAAGGCCGCAGTACTGGTTGTAACGGTAGCCGCCCTTGCCGACAAAAGTAAAATCTCCCTTGATGTAGTTTGCCGTGTAGAATTGCAGCCCCGGAAGGGTCGTGCGAACTTCCATCACTCGGCCGCTGGAGGGATCCTTCAATCGACACACCGGCTGCAGGCCATTGCCTGTGCGGTTTAGGACGTAATTCACATCAAAGCCGCCGTCTTTTTCTAGCTGCGGATAGTGGGCATGGATGCGCTCTCCGATTCGTACTGGCTGCCGCAAATCCATTGGGGTGTTTTCTACAGGCTGAATGGTACCGAGAGGAATACCTCCCTCTCCGGTGGGGGTATAAGCATCGGCGTCAATACAAATTTCATGGTCTAATATGGTGCCTGCATTGTGACCTGCTAAGTTAAAATAGCTGTGATTGGTGATATTTACCGGCGTCGGAGCGTCGCTGCGGGCGCGGTAGTGAAGGATCACCTCATTGTCATCGGAAAGCGAGTAGCTTGCCTCCAAGTGCAAATTCCCGGGATACCCCTGATCCCCGTCAGGACTTAAAATGGTAAGCTTCAAGGTTTCCAGCCCATTTTCCATACAGGGCATGGCGGCAAACACTTTTTTGTCAAAGCCGCCAAGGCCGCCGTGAAGATGATGTGGCGGCGCATTCTCGTCCAAATGGTAAGTCACACCATTCAGCACAAAGGATGCTCCGGAGATTCGGTTGGCACATCTTCCAACCAGCGCGCCAAAATAGGGATTGCGGATCAGGTAAGGATCCAGCGTATCAAATCCTGTAATGACGTCGGCCAGCTTTCCGTCCCGGTCAGGAACCCAAAGCTGCACTAATTTTGCGCCATATGTGCTGACAGACAGTTTCATCCCATTCCGATTGGTCAGGGTATAGAGCTCCACGGCCTGACCATCTCCGGTTCGGCCAAAAGCTGTTTTTATGATCGACACACTATCCTTCCTCTCACCGCATTGTCGGATTTTGCAGATAGGGGCGATAAGAAGAGAAGTCCATGGGTTCCACATTCAGCCATGCCATTACCTCACGCAATTCATTTTCTACATGGCCCTCAACGATGGGGTAGTGGTGCTGATACCCCTGAGACAGAACCGCGTTAATGAGATTACGGACAGCCAGAGGACTTCCATCCACTGTCAGATTCCCAACCCAGCCTCGACTGCCGTCAAAGCTGTGATCTGCCTTCTCAATAAAATCGCCAGAGAAGAGCATCATGTGCTTGTAATTGTTTGTCAGTCTGGCCACTGTAACGGGACGCTCCCCGTAATACATATCATTGACCCCGACAACCTTGATATCATCTGCGCCGGTAACATGACTGCCGGGCTTATAGTGGCCGGCCAGTGTGCAACCGGCATGGTTGGCATAGTGAGAGGGGGCGGAGCCGCAATGCCATACCAGGACGCTCTGGTCCTTTTCATCAAACTTGGAGAGATCCATCAGCATCGGCTGGTTTCCGGTGAGGTCGCGCAAAACCATAGCGGTGATGATGCTGTCCACATCACCCTCGCAAGCGGCAAGGATACCGTGCTCCAACAAGCGACCGATGACAGCGCAGACAACAATCCCCATCTCTTTTCGGAACTTTGGCCAACAGCTGATAGCAATAGCATCAAATCCACGTTCCTGAACGATATCCCGGAACGCCTGGTAAACACGGGCGGATGTCTCCACATGCTCTGCATCCATTTCATCGCGGATGCATACATATTCCGAACGGAGTTCTTCCACGGCCGGACGGATTTCTTCCGGGGTATAGGCCAGGGCACGGGACTGTACGTCGGAGAATTCCAAGGTATCATCCACCTTTACCCCCAGCCGTTCCCAGGTCCGGCGGGGATCATAGCAGAAATCGTAAAAGCCGGGAGCGATGCCGCCGATTAGACCAATTTTAGCCCCGCGCAGATGCTTGAGAGCACGGAGCGCCTTCACTGTGATGGAAAAACGCTCAAGAAACAGGTCGTCCTCCAGCTCACCGTAGAACCACTTATATTTGGGCGTGTAGCCCAGGTACTGACGAAGGATACTCGCGTACATGTTGATGCCGCAGAAGGAGTTGTTGGGGATTGCGCCGGTCTCTGTGATCTCCGGCACACCCCATAGGCCGATGGGGAGCCCTGTATCGGCCAGGGGGAGCAGGATTTCGCCTGCGGCAAAGGTAGAGACCTGAATCATAAGAAAATCAGGGTGCATGTCCAAGATTTTTTCCCGGGCCATCTCGGCACTTTTTCCGTCAGGAATCGGCTCCTCAATGTAGCAGAGTTCAAAATCCATTTCCTGAGACAGTTTTTTCATTCCGGGTAAATATTTATTTTCATACTCGCGTTTTCCGCTTCCCCAGAAACTGGTCTGCACTGCGCTCACCAGACAAATTTTTAATTGATCCATATGAAATCCTCCTTTTCTTTGTCGGGATTTGGTCCCTTGTTGCTACTTCCCATAAAATGCGTCCATCTCGCGTATGGCGGTCTCCCAATCAGGGACACCTGCCGTAGCCCCCAGCTTACCGCAATTGAGACTTGCCACCGTGTTGGCAAATTGTGCGCATTTTTCCATGCTCCAGCCCTGGCGCAGCCCAATGATATAGCCTGCGTCGAAGCTGTCTCCGGCCCCCGTGGTGTCTACCACTGGGACAGGCAATGGCAGTACCACCAATGGTGCGCTGTCACGACTGAAAATTTTGCAGCCCTCCGGTCCTGTTTTTGCAATCACGGTCTTGACCCCGACATCCAGCAGGTATTGCGCGCTCTCATCCAGGGAGTCCTTCCCGGCGACTTTCATCAGCTGCGATTCATTCAAAAACAGGTAGTCGATACAGTCGATAAAGGAATCCATTGCCGCAAACCATCGGCCAAAGGGGTCCGATGCTGCGGTATCCAGAGAGACCCTTCCGCCCATACGCTGAAATTCTTGAATAATGTTGCGCAGATCCGGTTCGATGTTCGGAAACTGGAAATAGCCGTTGATATGCATGAAGTCGTATCGGCTGAGATCGACCCGATCAAAATCGGTTTTGTCAATACCACGGTTCGCACCCTGAGCGGTGACAAAGCAGCGCCTGCCGTTTTTATGTACCAGGCCAACCGCAATACCAGTCGTACGTGCAGCGTCTGTGGCCAGTGCAGTACAGTCCACACCGTCGCTTTCAATATCGCGCCGGACCAATTCTCCGAAGTAGTCGCCGCCTACACGCCCCAGCAGATCCACGGGTACTCCGAGACGGCCAAAGGTTCTGGCGCTGTTGCTGGCACCGCCGCCTACTGCTATGACAGAGCGATCGCCGCCAATGTTTTCCTCCCAGTTCTGTGGCAAGCGGTCTAGTCCGCTGACCAGTACATCCGCCATCACCAGACCGAAGCATAAGACCTTTTTGCATCGTTGTGCACCCATTCTGTTTCCCCCTCTCCTATCAGCTTCACATCAGGGGCTCAGCGACCAAGCTTCTTGCGCTTGGTGACCACATCCAGGGTAACGGCGAAGAGGATCAGTGCAGCGTTGACGATCTGCTGGATGTAGGAATTGACAGCCTCCAAATTGAGGATGTTGCCAATGATACCCATGATAAAGGCACCGACCAGTGCACCGCTGGCAGTTCCCACGCCGCCAGCGAAGGAGATGCCGCCGACAACGGCAGAGGCAATGCCCTGACCTTCCCAGCCAACGCCGGCATTGGGTGTACCGGTATTGACGCGGGAGGCAAACAGATAACCGGCAATGCCAATGAAGATTCCCGAAATTGCATAGGCGATGATCGTGTGCTTCTTCACATCGATACCTGTTGCGCGCGCGGCTTCACTGTTGCCGCCGATGGCATAAAAATTCCGTCCCAGGCGGGTGCGGGCGAGCAGGATTTCAAAAGCCACGAAAACAATAACCAAAATGATGATCGGCAAGGGGATACCGAGCCAGGAATTTTGTCCCAGATTTTTAAACTTCTCGCCGGTCTGAGTGATAATCATACCGCGGGTATAAACATAGCAGAAGCCGCGAATGGCCATCTGCATTGCCAACGTCACAATATAGTGATGAAGGCCAAAAAAGGCTACGAAAATACTGCTGAAGCAGCTGCAGAGCATGGCTACGCCGCAGGCAGCCAACATAGCCAAAATCGTGTTCTCAGTAGCGACACTGACACTGATGGCAACAAGCCCTGCCAGGCACATGGTGGAGCCGGCAGCCAGATCCGTACGTCCGTTGATGAGAAGGATTGCTTCGGCAAAAGCAATTAATGCCAAAGGTACCGTCTGCCGGGCCACATTGATGGCATTATCCAGTGTAAAAAAATTTGGATTGATGATGCTGCAGCCAATAATGAGCAGCAATAATACAAATTTAATTCCGTGATGAGAAACAATGCTCTTCAATTTTGCCATGGTCACTTTCCTCCCGTCGCATAGTGCATAATGGTTTCTTGTGAGAATTCTGCTTTGTCTACTTCTCCGGTAAGTCTGCCCTGACACATTACATAAATTCGATCACAGCATCCCAACAGTTCTGGCAACTCCGAAGAAATCATGACAATCGTCATTCCTTCCTCCACGAGCTCATTCATGATCTTATAGATCTCATACTTTGCGCCGACATCAATGCCACGGGTCGGTTCATCGAGAATGAGAACCCTGGGATGGGCCATCAGCCACTTGGCAAAAATGACCTTTTGTTGGTTCCCGCCAGAGAGGGTATAGACCTGTGTGTCCATTCCCGGTGCCTTCACACGCATGCGTTGAAAGTAATATTCGACTTCCTTGTCCTTTTTCCGATCTTTCACAAATCCCCATTTTGAGAGACGTTTCAAGGAAGCCAGGGCAATATTATCCTTAATCGTTGCCAGGGGCGCAAAGCCGTATTTCCGCCGATCCTCCGTAACCATGACCAGACCATTGTCTACGGCCCTTGAAACAGTTTTGCAGTCAACCTTTTTTCCGTCGATAAAGACTTCTCCGCTGTCACAGGGATCCATGCCACAAATAGCCCGGACAACCTCCGTGCGGCCAGCTCCCACCAGGCCAGCCAGACCGATGATCTCACCTTTGCGGGCAGTAAAGCTGATATTCTGATACAGTTTGCCGCAGCTGAAATTCTTTACCTCAAATGCGACATCGCCAATTGCACAATTCCGGGCAGGGTATACATC
>CALWWH010000187.1 GCA_944385195.1 uncultured Oscillospiraceae bacterium
GCTGCTGCCCTTTATTGCAGACTGATTCGTCTCTCGCCGCTCTGTGCGCCGCACAGAGCGGTTTTTTTGCTGCCCACCGGCGGCGGCAAAGGGCGCAAAAAGGGAGTGCTGCTCAAGCAGCACTCCCTTGAACATTACCAACCCAGGATCTTCAGATACTCGCGGCTGCGGCGGGCGCACTCGATGGCAGGGACGTTGTAGTGCTCATCCTGCTCCACGACGACCCACTCAGCTCCGGCCTTGACGGAGGCCTCGAGGATGGGCTGCCAGATCTGCTGACCGAAGCCGACCGCGCGGAACTCGAACATGCCGGTATCTTCCTCGACCTCTTCGGTCTCGATGCCGATGAGCTTGTAGAGGTTCTTCGGGTTGCCCTCCTTGATGAAGTCCTTCAGATGGACCACAGGAGCGCGGCCGCTGTATTTCTCCACATAAGCGGCAGGATTCTCGCCGGCGACCTTGATCCAGCAGGTGTCGGGCTCGGCGGCCAGCTGCGGGACGCGCTTATAGATGTCATCAAAGCCATAGCTGCCGTCTTCGAGCTTTACAAACTCGAAGTCGTGGTTGTGATACAGCAGCTGCAGGCCGTTGGCCTTCATGACATCGCCGATGCGCTGCATCTGGGCAATGACCGTCTCATAGCCGGGGGTCAGGTGACGGTACTCCTCGGGCAGATAGGGCACGACGATGTACTTGCAGCCGATGGTCTTGTACTCGTCGGCAACCTTCTGGGCGTCGGCCATCATGTCCACCAGGGGCACATGGGCGCTCATGGGGACCAGGCCGACCTCGGCGAGGGTGTCGCGGATGAACTCGGGCTCGAAGCCAAAGTCGTCGGCCAGCTCAACGCCGTCATAACCGAAATCACGCAACTGCTGCATGACTTCCTTAAAGTTTTCCTTGCCGCGGCCCTCAAGGATGTCGCGCAGGGAGTACAGTTGGATGCCAACAGGCAGAGTTTTCATGGTAAATTCCTCCTAAGTGGTTTCAAATACGCAAACCTGCCGGAAGTACAGCTGCACTTCCGGCAAGGCATGCAATTTGGGCAAAGATTAGTCGTTCAAGGTGTTCTCCTGGGCGGTGCCGACGTACTGGGACGGCTTGAGCGGCGCAGGACGCTCGAACTTAGAGGTCATCTCGTAGATCTTGCCGGTCTTGGTGGACTCGAGCATTCCGTGGATGACCTCCATGGCGTGGTAGCCGATGGAGCAGTGGGCGCGCGGCTTGCGGCCGTTGCGGATGGCGTAGCACATATCGGCCAGACCCACGCCGCGGCTGGAGTCGGTGTAGCCGAAGAGCATGGGCAGATCCATGACCTCGGGTCTTGCAAACTCGCCCAGCTGGGACGCTGCCACCGGCATGCCGTTCTGGCCGCCGCCGGGACCGCCAAAGGAGAAGGGCTTCTCCTTCATGTTGGTGCGGTGGATACGCAGGGTGCCGTCGAAGTTGTTGGGGTTGCCCAGATCCAGGGTGCCCTCGGTGCCGGTGAGGACAAAGGCCTCGGAACCGGAGGACTCAGAGGTCAGATGGAAGGTGCCATGGACCCCGCACTCAAACTCCAGCGCGCCGAAAATAGAGGTGGGCGTGTCCACAAAGAAGTCCTCGCCGTACTTGGGATGGCGCGGATGGGTGTACTTCATGACCGGCTCATAGTTGCCGGCAAAGCCGGTGACTCTCTTGACCGGGCCGAGGATGTTGAGCATGGTATGCAGATAGTAGCCGCCCCAATCGAAGGGCAGGCCGCCGCCCGGATGGAGGGGGAAGAAGAAGGTGTCCGGGCTCAGATCGAACAGGGGGTTGGCCGGACGGTAGGAGCAGGTGTGCTGCGCGTGGATGGAAACGGGCTTGCCGATGAAACCGGCGTCGACATAGAAGCGGGCGGACTGCTCCCAGCCGCCCAGGAAGGTATCGGGGGCGGTGGTGTACATGACACCCTTCTCCTCGGCAATGCGCATCAGCTCGGTGGCCTCGGCGAAGTCCACAGCCATCATCTTCTCGCAGTAGACGCCCTTGCCATGCAGCATGGCGTCGCGGCTGACCTCGAAGTGAGACTCGGGATAGGTCAGGTTGACGACGACTTCAATCTCGGGATCGTTGTAGATCTCCTCATTGGTCATGACCTTGACGCCATATTGGTCAGCCATGGCCTTGGCTCGCTCGGGGATGAGATCGGCCACACCGACCACATCAATGATGGCGAACTTGTTCATCATGTTGGGCATGTACGTCATCTTACAAATGGTGCCGCAGCCAATGACGCCGACCTTTACGGGCTTAGGAAGCTTGGACATAGTTGGTTTCCTCCTTTTTTTGCAGGGCGTGCCTGTCTTTCGTTCGTCTCATATCCCTGCTGGGATGGTATTATCATACAACTAATGCCCCCTGTCTGTCAAGGAAAAAGATAAACTGCACATAAAACGCGGTGCAGGCTCTGCACAATCCCGGTTTTTTCTCTTGCGGCTGCTACCCTTCGTCCTTCTGCGGCAACAGCCGACATTCGGTTGCACAGATCTGACGATTTGACACCCCCAGCCCGCCTGGGAGGGATTGTATTCGCCCCGGGACTGCGCTAAAATAGATCATAACAGAAGATAGATCCCAACAGCAGACCGAACATGATATCCCAGGAGGTAGAACCAATGAGCAGATTTGAAGAAGCAAAGGCCAGCTATACGCAGCTGGGCGTCGACGTCGAGGCGGCCATGGAGCAGCTGGCGCAGCTGCCTGTCTCCCTGCACTGCTGGCAGGGCGACGACGTCAAGGGCTTTGACCAGGACGGGCCCCTGACCGGCGGCATCCAGACCACCGGCAACTACCCCGGCGCGGCCCGCACCCCGGAGGAGCTGATGGCTGATATGGACAAGGTCATGAGCCTGTGCCCAGGCAGGAAAAAGCTGAACCTGCACGCCAGCTATGCCATCTTTGCCCCGGGAGAGCACGTTGACCGCGACAAGCTGGAGCCTAAGCACTTTGCCCAGTGGGTTTCCTACGCCAAGGAGCGCGGCATCGGCATCGACTTCAACCCGACCTTTTTCTCCCACCCCAACATCAAGGACAACCTGACCCTGTCGAGCCCCGATGAGAGCGTCCGCAGCTTCTGGATTGCCCACGGCAAGGCCTGCGTGCGCATCAGCGAGTACTTTGCCCGCCAGACCGGCATTCCCTGCGTCATGAACATCTGGATCGGCGACGGTCTGAAGGACATCCCCGCCGACCGCCTGGGCCCCCGTCAGCGCTACTTGCAGGCCCTTCGGGCCATCGCCGCAGAGCCTCACGACCCCGAGCTGGTCAAAATCTGCATCGAGTCCAAGGTCTTCGGCATCGGCATGGAGTCCTATACCGTCGGCTCCGGCGAGTTTGCCCTCATGGCCGCCGCCACCACGGAGGGCTGCATCCCCCTGATGGACAACGGCCACTACCACCCCACCGAGGTCGTCTCCGACAAGATCCCCGCCCTGCTGTGCTTCTTCGACGAGATTGCCCTGCACATCACCCGCCCCGTCCGCTGGGACTCCGACCACACCGTCCTGCTCGATGACGAGACCCGCGAGATGGCCAAGGAAATCGTCCGCTGCAACGCGCTCGATCGCGTCTACATGGCCCTGGACTACTTCGATGCCAGCATCAACCGCGTGGCCTCCTGGGTCATCGGCCTGCGCAGCTGGCAGAAGGCCCTGCTCAGCGCGCTGTGCACCCCCCACGACAGGCTCAAGAAGCTGCAAGATCAGGGCCAGTTCACCAAGCTGATCGTCCTGCAAGAGGCCCTGAAGACCATGCCCTTTGGCGACATTTGGCAGGAGTACTGCCGCCGTCAGGGCGTGCCCTGCGACTTCGGCTGGTTTGCCGAGGTCGAGAAGTACGAAAAAGAGGTCCTATTGGCCCGCTAAAACGTATAGCCAAAACATAATGAGAGCAGCGAGCGCACCGCGGCGGTGCGCTCGCTGCTCTCATTGTATGCCCATCCAGACAAAGCGCGGGACGGCCGGGCCAGGCCCGGGACGCAGGACTTGCCCTTGTCATGGCGATAGTGCCCGGGCCGGATGGCAAGGATTTGCCCGCTCATGAGGCCCATATGGAGGTACCCGGCGCGGCGGCGGTCAGGCCGAAGGCGTCCAAAATCGTCGCACCCACGTCGGCGAAGGTCGCGCGGGTCCCTATGCTGTGAGCCCCAACCCCGCTGTGCCAGAGCAGGAAGGGGATGTACTCTCTGGTGTGGTCGCTGCCGTGGTGGCAGGGGTCGCAGCCGTGGTCTGCGGTGACCACCAGCAGGCCGTCCTGGCCCAGCGCGTCCAGGATCGCCGGCAGGGCCCGGTCCACTTCCTCCAGTCCTGCGGCATAGGCCGCGGCATCCCGGCGGTGGCCCCAGAGCATATCGAAGTCCACCAGATTGGTGAAGATCAGGCCCCGGGGCCGATCTTGCAGCGCCGCGAGGGTCTTCTCAAGGCCGTCGGCGTTGCTGGTGGTCTTCTGTGCGGCGTCAAACCCCCTGCCCAGGAAGATATCATAGGGCTTGCCGATGGAGAGGACCGGGACGCCCGCCTCGGCCAGGGCTTCAAGATAGGTTTTCTGCGCCGGCGCGGCGGCATAGTCGTGCCGCCGGGCGGTGCGGGTATAGGCGCCCGGCTGGCCCACAAAGGGGCGGGCAATGACCCGGCCCATACCGATGTGCTGGCGATCGAACCAGTCCCGCATCAGCTGGCACCAGCGGTAGAGCCGCTCCACGGGGATGACCTCCTCGTGGGCGGCGATCTGGAAGACGCTGTCGGCGGAGGTGTAGACG
>CALWWH010000188.1 GCA_944385195.1 uncultured Oscillospiraceae bacterium
CTTCAGCAGTTCATTCCAGGCCCGGGTGGAGAGACTGTTGCCGGCAAAGTAGATCTCAATGTCATCCATGACATTGTGGTTGCTGCCGCGCAGCAGGTCGATGACGGCGCGAGCGCCCAGGTAAGAGCCGCCGATGCCGACGACGACAAGGACCTTGCTGTTGCTGCGAATCTTGGCCGCGCAGGCCTTGATCTGAGCCAGTTCCTCGGCAGGCAGCTCAGAGGGCAAGTTAACCCAGCCAATGTAGTCGTTTCCTGCGCCGGTGCCATTGGCCAGCATATCGTGGGCCGCAGCGACGCGAGGCTCCATGGCCAGCAGATCGTTCAGTTCCAGCTTGCCCCAGATGTTGCTCAGTTCTGTGGTGATCATGGGATATTCAGCTCCTGTTATTCGGATTCATGTGTGCGCTTGCACATACATCATAATTATACCAAGTGCATGGAGAAATTACAAGAGGGAAATGACATATTGGGACGGCCATCCCACAAGCAGATACTGCGGAGCGCTAACATCCCATTTGCCTATTGCAATCCACAACGTCATCTGATATAATAAATTAGTATAAATAATACGTTCCTACGGGAGGGAAAACCATGTCTGACTTTTATATTATCACTGACTCTGGCTGTGACCTGAGCCAAGACCGCGTGGATTCCTGGGATCTGGGCTATGTCCCGCTGAGCGTCAATCTGGGAAAGGAGTCCAAGTATATCTACGCCGACTATCGTGGCTTAGGGGTTAAGGAGTTTTATCAGTCCATGCGTGACGGCGCGGCTCCAACCACCTCTGCCACCACCTCTGAGCAGTGGGTCGAGGCTGCCGTCCCTGCCCTGGAATCGGGCCGCGATGTGCTGATGATGGCTTTCTCCTCTGGCCTGTCTGGCACGTATCAGTCCTCCGTCATGGCCATGAGCGAGCTGCGGGAGCGCTATCCCAACCGCAAGATCTACTCGCCCGATACGCTCTGCGTATCCCTGGGGCTAGGGCTGTTGATTGCTGATGTGGTTCGTGTTCGCAGCAACGGCGCGGACATTGATGAGGCCCTGGCCTATATCGAGGCCCACAAGATGGAGATCGCCCATTGGTTTACGGTTGAGAATCTAATCTACCTGCACCGCGGCGGCCGTGTCAGCAAGGCATCCACCATTGCCGGTTCCGTTCTGGGTATCAAGCCAGTCCTGCACGTGGACAACGAAGGGCATCTGATTCCCGTCAACAAAAAGCGTGGCCGCAAGGCATCTTTGGAGGCTATTGTGGAGCGTGTGGCTGAGACCATCATCGACCCTGAGAATCAGGACATCTATATCTCCCACGGCGACTGCTGGGATGATGTCCAGACTCTGGAGGAGATGCTGCGCAAACGCATTAAATTTAAGGATTGCTACGCCAACTATGTCGGCCCTGTCATTGGTGCGCACAGTGGTCCTGGTACGATGGCTGTCTTTTGCCACGCCAATGTGAGATAAAAAGAGGGCCGCGCAGGAGCCCCATGGCCTTTTCCGTAGGAGAGCCAGGGGGGCCTTGCGCGGCCCAATGAAGTCCTATTCACTTACCAAAATAAAACACCGCCAACGCGCCTGGGCCCGCATGGGCGCCGGTTACCGGCTCCCAGGGAACGATCAAAATTCTCGCGTCAGGGTCGACAGCCTTGAGCATAGGTTCCAGATTCCGGGCATCTTCCAGGGCATCTGCGTGAGAAATTGCCACCGCTCCACCATATTTGGCGTTGCTCTTGTAGCCGTCCACCAGCGCTTGAATGGCGGCTTTGCGCCCCCGAGCCTTACCGAAGGAGACAATCTTGCCGTTTTCGCCTCGAAGCAGCGGACGAATTTGCAGCAGAGATCCGACTTTGGCCGTAAAGCCGCTGATACGTCCACCCCGGCGGAGAAACTCCAGATCCTCCACGGTAAATAGTTGGTGCAATTGCTCGACCTTGCGCTCTAACCTGGTCAGAGTAGCGGAAAGGCTATAGCCCTGCTCCTTGAGCTGTGCGGCGTAGAGAGCTAGCAATCCCTCCCCCATACCGGCAGCTTTGGTGTCGACGATAAAAATCTCACGGCCCGCAAAGCGGCTGCGCATATCCAGCGCGGCCATGCAAGCGGCCTGATAGGTACCGCTGATACCGGCGGAAACACACAGGCACAGAACATCCTGACCGGAGCTCAGCAGGTGCTCAAAAACTTCCTCGAAGCGTCCCGCGCTAACCAGCGAAGTAGAGACTACCGCGCCGCTCTTCAGGGCCTGGAAATAGCTCGATGCGTCATACTGATCCGGAGGCGGACAATCGTAGGTGACACCGTCGAGAGTGTAGCACAGGGGTACAGAAATGACCCCATATTTGGCCAACTGACTCTGGGGCAGGTTGGATGCGGAGTCTACAATGATCGTAAAAGGCATAAATACAAGCCTCCTTAACAACTGATTTCATATATTAGATTATCACATTTAAAGAAGTCTGTCAACGGTTATTCCGTATGGCAATAGAGAGAGGTTTCCTATGGAAGAGAAACAAACAGAAAAAATGACCCCGAGGTTAGAGTATGACCCAGCCCTGGTTTGCTCCAAACTGCGCCGCTGGGAGAAGTTTATGAAGGACTACCACCTACCCACCTGGGAGGAGCTGCCTGATTTTGGCCTGTATATGGACCAGGTTTTGGCGCTTTTGAGCCGCTATCTGGACTTTGTTCCCGATACGGACAGCAGTGAGAAGCCCATCACCGTCAGTACGGTCAATAACTATGTCCGTCTAAAAATTATGCCCGCCCCCGAAAAGAAAAAATACAGCCGCATCCACCTGGCGTACCTACTGATGATCTGCACGCTAAAGCAGAATCTTAGCATCGCCTATGTGCAGCGCGTGCTCCCCATGGGGCTGTGCGAGGAGGAGGTTCGCGATCGCTATAACGCTTTCGTTGCGCGTCACCACGAGAGCGCCATGTATTTTATCCAGCAGGTACAGCTGGCGGCAGAGGATGTCCTTAGTCCGACGGGCACTTCCAGCGACGTAGAGGATCTGATCTGTGCCTCGGCAGTCTACAGCAGCCTGGCCAGAATCCTAACTGAGAAGCTCATCGATTTGCAAAACAAGACCTTGAATGAGGCCCAAAATAATACTTTACAGGAAAAAAAGCCCTGATTGCGGCGCAGTATATTCCTCTATCACGTCAGAAGATTTCTTGTGTCAACCACATGGTCCGCAGTAAAGGCTGCTAAAACCGTCGTCGTATTTTATGCAGCGCGTTTTTCTCCCTTCCTATAACGGCTTTTTTGACGGCAGCAGCTGCCTTGCACGTCATTTTTCTCACAGTAATACCCCCTGATGCAGTCTGTTTGATATGTTCCCTCTTTAATTGACAGTGTTTTATTATCTGTCATAGAGAGGGAGCATATCAGTGTTTACTGCTTCAGGGGGTATTTGTTCAGTTCTAGGGAGATTCTGGTTTGGGATTGTTCCTTTAGCCTGCCAGCGCGCGAAGCTGGTTGACCTGGGACATATACAGTTTGTAATAGCGGCCGCGCTGCTCCATAAGCTCATCGTGACTGCCCTGCTCGGCAATCTCGCCCGCCTCGATATACATAATACGGTCACAATTTTTGATCGTACTCAGGCGGTGAGCGACGATAAAGGAGGTACGGCCCTTGAGCAGAGAGGCAATGCCCTCCTGCACCAAACGCTCTGTATTGGTGTCAATGGAAGAAGTGGCCTCGTCGAGAATCAGGATGCGCGGATTGGAGAGCATCGTCCGGGCAAAAGAAATCAGCTGGCGCTGACCGGCGGAGAGCCCCTCGCCGCGCTCCTTGGTCTCAGTGTAGTAACCATTTTCCATATGACGGATAAACTCGTCCGCGTGAACTGCCTTGGCTGCGGCAATGCACTCCTCATCTGTGGCGTCCAAACGACCGTAGCGGATATTGTCTATGATGGTGCCAGAGAAGATGAACGTATCTTGCAGCATGACGCCCATTTGCTGGCGCAGGGAACGCAGCTTGATCTTGGCCAAGTCGTGCTCATCGATGAGAACCTTTCCCTCGGTGACGTTGTAGAAGCGGGAGAGCAGATTGATGATTGTACTCTTGCCAGCGCCAGTCGGCCCGACCAAAGCGATCGACTCGCCGGCAGCTACGTCGAAGCTGACGTACTTCAAAACCGGAGTGCCCTTCTCATACTCAAACATGACCTTATCAAAGGTGACATTGCCCTGGATGGGCGGCAGATCTTTGGCAGCCGGCGCATCATCGACCGTAACGGGTTCATCCAGAAGCTGGAAAATGCGTTCCAGGTAGGCCGCGGTATCCAGCGCCTGATTGTAGTAGTTGCCTAGTCTCTGCAGCGGGCCCCAGAAGCGGTCAGCATAGGCAATCATAGCAGTGGTAGCGCCCAGTTGGAACACTCCGTCAACAATGAAGTCCTCCTTAAACCAGAACACCGCCGCCAGGTAGATGCACACCCGGATCAGACGGGCGATGAGCATGGACATGGGCCACATACCATGGCCCAGATAGACTGCGCGAAGGGTGTACTTCCGGGTCTCCTCCAACAGGCCATCAAAGGTCTTCTTATTCTGTGCTTCGCGGCTGAATGCCTGGGTCACCTTCGCGCCATTGATGTTCTCAGACAGGTAGGCAGTGGTATTGGACTGCTTGTTCGCACGCTTTTGACGGAAACGGCGTTGAGCCGGCTTGGTGATGATCACATAGAGCGCAAAAAATGGGAGGCCAGCCAGAACCACCAGCGTCATCTTCGGAGAGATACCTATCATGAAGAACAGGATGAAAATCATGCTCAGAAACTCCAGGATGACGTTGATGACCGCATTGGTTAGAAAGTCGCCCACGGAATTGACGTAGTTGATCACGCGCGTCAAGATCTTACCATGGGGACGGCTGTCGTAATAATCGAAGCTGAGCTTTTGCAGATGGATGAACACATCCGAACGGATATCGGTGATGATACTCTGCCCGGTGCGGACACTGATCTTGCTGCGGTAGCGGTTGATCAGGATGGTGAGGATATTCACGCAAAAGTATGCCACACCAAGGCCGATGATCCAGCCGATACGGCCAGCAGGAATCATTTTATCGATGACGTTCTGCTGTATCTTTGGCATCAGTAGGCCCAGAACAATGGTGACGCAGCTGAGCAGAAACATCAAAGCGATGTTCTTTTTGTAATTTTTGATATAGACCAGAGCGCGTTTGAACTGTGACCAGTTAAAAGGAGTGTCCAGCTCCTCATCGATGTTAAACTTATTGCGAGCCACAATGATCCCCCCTTTACGATGCTTCATCATCCAGCAGACCATGCTGCAGGATACATGTATTGTAATAATAGCCTTTTTTGCGCATCAGCTCGGCATGGCTGCCCATCTCAGAGATTTTTCCATTCTCGAGGATAATAATCTTGTCGGCGTGCATGACGGAGCTGACGCGCTGGGCCACGATGATAGTCGTAGCGTGGTCCGGAATGTTGCGCAGCTGCTCCTGGATGAACTCCTCCGTCTCCATGTCAACGGCAGAGGTAGTGTCGTCCAGGATCAAGACCGGCGCCTTTTTGGTCAAGGCGCGGGCCAGACTGATGCGCTGCTTTTGGCCACCAGAGAGACCTGTACCGCGCTCGCCGACGATCATGTCGTAGCCATCGGGATTGGCTGAAATAAAGCCGTCGGCATCCGCAATACGAGCTGCCTCTAGGACATCTTCCATGGGCGCATCCGGCACACCGTAGGCAATGTTTGACTCTACGGTGTCTGAGAACAGAAACACATCCTGCATGGTCAGAGACACGCGGCTGCGCAGGTCGCTGAGGATATAGTCGCGCACGTCCACACCGTCCAGCTTGACGCTGCCGCTGCTGACATCTGTAAATCGGGTGATCAGGTTGATGAGACTGGTCTTGCCGGACCCGGTGGGGCCCATAAGGCCGATCGTTTCGCCGGGATTGATGTGCAAGTTGATGTGCTCCAAAACAGAGACGTTGCCATACTTGAGACTGACATCCTCAAAGGTGATCTCCCCCTTAGCCTCTTTGGGCTGCTTCGGGTTGACCGGATCCTCCAGATCGACATAAGAGTAATAGAGCTCTTGGATTTTCTCGACCGAGGCGCTGAAGCGCTGGGTATCGTTGATGAGCATACCGATCATGGACATTGGCTCATTGAGCGTCCAGGCCAGAGAGAGGAACAGCGTCAGCTGGCCAAGTGTAATATTACCCAGGACGACTAGGACGGCGCCGACGGTCAGGTTCAAAACAGAGATGACCGTTGCCAGAGAATCAATGATGGGGCCGTACTTGAGCCAGATGGAGTTGGCGTAGATATTGGCGCGCTTATACTCCTCATTCTCCTTCTGGAACTTCTTGTATTCATAGTCCTCGCGAACAAAGGCCTTAACCACGCGGTTGCCGGAAATATTCTCCTGAACAACGGTGTTGAGCTGGCTCAGCTGCTCACGAGCGGCCTTAAACGCCGGATGGATCTTCTTACCCATCAGGCGGCCGACCACACCGCTGAGGGGCGTAACCGCAAAGAGGATCAGGGTGTACTGCCAGCTGATGCTCATAAACACAATCAATGCAAAGATCAGCATAAACGCAGCGCGAACCCATTGCGGGATACACCAGTTTAGGAAATGGTTGACCATTTCCACATCACCGGAGCACTTGTTGATCAGATCGCCGGTGCGGTTGTCTGCATAGAAGTCCGGCGTCTGCTTTAACAGCTTCGCGAACAGAGCAGATTTGAGATTATAAACCCCTGCCTGGGACGCCTGCTCGCCGAGGAAATGGTAGAAGTATGTCGATGCAAGGTAGAGCACCGTCATACCCAAAGCTGCCAGAAGGTAAGACGGCAGCTTTTCAAACGCTTGCGGCATAAGCACATCGTCGACAATGTAGGAGAAGACATACGACTCCGCAGTCATGAAGACGATGGACGACAGACACAAGAGGATCGACACGACCATCTTCCATCTGCTGCCGCGGACCCATTGCAGGGACCACTTTAAGTTCTTCACAAAATCGCCTCTTTTTTCATGGATGATTCTCCCATCGGGCCTGGACGCAGCTTCCTTTAGCCCAAGGTATTACCTATTCTAACATATCGTTCGCGTACAAACAAGTAGTATTTTAACAAATTAAAGTGACAAATATATGACACCGCTCTTTGATATAACCGGATTCGTCATCGTGGTTTCGCGTTTTTTTCAATGCACAGCAGAGTATAATGAGGACGAGCTGGAGGTGAGCGCCATGACCATCTACATCGACCGCATTCTGACTCTCAATGCTCTGGTCAACTACCTGCTGCTGTCCACGACAGCGCGGATGTGCGGAGATGTGGCGTCCCAGCTGCGGCGCTGCCTGGCGGCGGGGCTGGGCGCGTGCTACGCTCTGGTGGTACTCCTGCCAGGTGGACACTTCTGGGGCATGCTCTCACTGAAGCTTCTCTGCGCTGGCGGGATGGTCCTGGTCTGTTTTGGACGGCGGCGGATGCTGCGCAACTGGCTGCTGCTGCTGGCTGTCAGCGCACTGTATGGAGGGGCTGTACTGGCGCTGGAGACACTGTTAGGCGGGTCGGTGACAGTACTTGGCGGAGCAGCCTACTACCCGGTACACTTCCCTGCC
>CALWWH010000189.1 GCA_944385195.1 uncultured Oscillospiraceae bacterium
TTCTTGATCTGGTTATAGATGGCAAGGCCCTGTTCCTGACCGAGCTGACGGCGCAGGGTGTTGCAGAGAATCTGCTTCTTAGAGCTGGCAATCAGCTCGCGGACGCGGCTCTCATTGACCTTTGGATGGTCTGCCAGCAGTGCGGTCAGGGCGGCAGAGGCGGTGTCGCTCATGGTATAGGGCTTGGGCTCGGTGAATTTTTCTGCCCGGGCGGACTTTTTCGCCGGCTTGGGTTCCGCCTTAGGCTCCTCAGAGGGGGCTTCTACGGCCCCGATTGTCTCCGGTTCGGCAACGGGAGAAGCTTCTGCCTTGCTCTGTGCTGGTGATTCTGCCTTCGGCTCAGCATCCTTGCGGCTGTTGGAGCGGCGGTGGCGGTTGCGGTTGCGGGAGGGCTTGAACTCAGCTACAGGCTCCTCGGCAGGGACTTCCTTCGCCGTGGTCTCCTCTACAGGAGCGGTTGCTTCGAGGGCCTCGGCCGCGACCTCTGCAATTGCAACAGTGGGCTCTGCGGTGGGCTCTGCCTCAAGAATGACGGGCTTTGTCTCCTCGGCGGGAACAGCAGTGGGGACATCTTCGACGTCGGCGGGCGCCGCCTGAGTCAAAGGCTTCGTGGTCCGCAGTGTTGCAAGGATGCTCTCGCTGCGGACACGGCCGCGGGCGGAATTGCTGCGGCTGCGGGACTGACTGCCAAGGACGGGCAGGGGGCCGTCGGACACGGCATCGTCGGTCTTTTGCTCGACCGAGGGAGCAGATTCTTTTGCCGGGGCAGAGCTAAGCTCCGGCTGCGTTTGCGCTTCGGCGACCGGCATCTGAGGCACTGGCTCAGGACTAAACGCGGCGAAGGGCGATTCTGCCGCAGGCTCAGGCATGGCAGGGGTCTCCGCAGCAAACTCCGTCTTCGCTTCGACGACTGGCGCTTCAGCCTTTGGCTCCTCATTCACAGGCTCTTGCTTTGGCAGGTTCTGCTGGGACACTGGACGGGGCCGTTCGGAGGGACGAACCCGGAAGCTGGCCTTGATGGTGTCTGTCATGCTGATTTGCAGGTTTGCATCCCGGCTGAGCCAGAAAGCGGACAGAAACTTGAAGCCATTGTCGTGGCTGACGATAAAGTAGCGCTCAGAAGCGTTGGTGGCGACCATGTAGCCCAGATAGGTGCCTAACTGATGGTCCAGGGCGTTCTTGCCGCCCACGGCGACCTCAAAATAGTCAAACTGAGCGGGGCTGGCGACGATGGCCTGATGGGCGCGGACGGTCATGCGGTTGGAGTTGGCGCTGTAGAAGAGGATCACGCGGTCCTCGGCGGTGAGGGTGGCAACGCCTTTGAGTCCCTCAGAGCCGACGTTTTCAAAGTCGATTAGATAGGTGTTGCGCATGGTGATCAGGATTCCTTTCCCGGATCACGAGTGGAATCAGCGGCGCTTGACGGCGGGCTCCAGGGTCTGCACCTGAGAGGCAGCCTCCTGCAAGGCGCGAGTTAGGGTGTCTGTCAAGGACACCAGCTGTGTGGCAGCATCCTCAATGCGCTCACGCAGGGTGGCAGATTCGGCGCCGCAGCCGCTGGCAGCAGTGCACACAGCGGTCTCAATCTCAGCCAGACGGCGGTAGATGTGCCGTGCTCGGAGATAGGCGCTGCGCTCAGCGGCCTCGGCTCTGCGGTAAGCCGCCAGTTCGCGGCTGGGAGCTTCGTCGGCGCAGGGGATTTCCTTACGCTCCATGAGTTCTGCCAGGCGGGCGGTCAGATCCAGATTTTCCTGATTCAGGTGCTCCATTCGGGCTGACTGCTCGGCAGCGGCGGCAGACGCCGCGTCCAGCTGCGACGAAACAGCCTCGGCCTGGCGCAGCGCGTCATCCCGCTCCTGGGTGAGGGTTGCCAACTGGTCCATCAGATCAGCCCGAAGAGCGCTGAGGGTGTCGCACTGGGTTTGCAGCGCGGTATTGGCGGCACGCAGCTCGGCCTGACGGGCCTCCAAGGATGCCTTCTCTGCGTCCAGCGCTGTGCGCTCCTCATTCAGAGAGGTCTCCTGAGACCGTAGGTCGTCCTGAACCTGCCCCAATTCCCGCTGCAGCGAGGCAATCTCGTCCTGCAGCGCCTTCCGGGCGGCATCCTGCTGGCGGGCATTCTTCTCCAGAAAGCTGATGACATCAGCGCGGTTAAAGCCGTTGAGCGCGGAGCGGAAGGTCATAAATTCGTTGGAAGCGGCCATGTGTATCACTCGCAATCCATTTAGAGATTTGTACACTATTTGTTATTTTACCATGAAACCTGGCGATTGGCAAGAGAAAGCGTGGATTGTAGATATTTTACATCCTTTTTAGCATATCTTTCCTCCCAGCTGCCGCTGTTCCCCTGGGGGAGAGAACAGCTAAGGGCAGCGAGGGCGGCCCTTAGCTCAAAATTTTTTCACGATCTCTGCATACGTTTCCAATGCCAACACACCCGCTTCGCTGACGGCGTAGCGGGGCAGCTTCCCGTCGGGGTTGTCAACGCGCTCAAACCATTTAAGGGCATTGCGGGCCACAATGGCGCTGGTGTTCTCTGGGGCATCCAGCCGGCGCAGGCTGGCGACGGTCAGAGGACCGTGATCCAGCAGCAGCTGCGCCACCCGCAGCGCCTGCTCTTTGTAGAGCGTCAGAATTTTTCGATGGGCCACACCGCCGGTATTGGCGTCTCCGGTGCGGCCAAAGTGCTCCCGCAGCACAGCGCGGCGGCGCTGGGCATTGCGCCGGGGCGCTGCGGCGTCGTCGGGGTGGAGAAACACGTCCACCATAGGCACAGCTGTGCTGGTGAAGCCCACAAAGATCAATCCCAGGCTCAGCCGGCGGCAGAGAGCTTTCATATCCGCCAGATGGGGGGCCATGTAGCCCCGCTTAGGCAGCGGCACAGCTACATATACGCTGTCTGCCAGTCGCTGGCGGTCGATGGCCTGGTAGAGCAGCTCTATGGTGAAGCCGCGTTTGAGTTCCACGACGATGAGCTCCTCACCCCGCACGGCGGTCAGGTCGCAGTCCTTGACCTCTCCCTTGACCTCGTAGCCGAGGGCCTCCAGATAGCTCTTCACCGGCCCGTATAAGTCACGCTCAAGCATATCTCAGATCCTCCAGCATGGCCTCGCCTACACGAAGGCCATCGGCAGCGGCAGACATGATGCCCCCGGCGTAGCCGGCGCCCTCTCCGCAGGGATAGAGTCCCCGCAGGGTGCTCTGAAAGCCTTTGTCCCGTAGAATACGCACAGGGCTGGAACTGCGGGTCTCGGCTGCTGTCAGCAGTGCATCGGGGGAATCATAGCCGCTGAGTTTGCGGCCCAATAAGGGCAGCGCAGTTTCCAGACCGCCGCTGAGCCAATCGGGCAGGCAGCGATGCAGGTCTGTGTAAGTGACGCCGGGCTTGTAGCTGGGCAGCACGGTTCCGGGGCCAACACTGGCACGGTGAGCCAAAAAATCCGCAACTCTTTGGCAGGGAGCGTAGTAGTTTCCCCCGCCCAGGTCGAAGGCAGCTTTTTCGATGCTCCGCTGCAGCTCGATGCCGGCCAGGGGGTGGGCAGAGCCGAATCGCTCCGTGCCGACGCTGACTAGCAGCGCACCGTTGATGTTGACCTGATCCCGCGCCAACTCGCTCATGCCGTTGGTGACCAGGTGGCCCGGCTCTGAGGCGGAGGCGACCACGGTACCGCCAGGGCAGACGCAAAAGCTGAACACGCCCCTCCCATCAGGCAGATGGCAGGCCAGTTTGTATGAGGCCGGCGGCAGCAGGTCTGCGAAGGTGCCGTATTGGCTGCGGGAAATGTCGGCTTGCAGCTGCTCAATGCGCACCCCCATGGCGAAAGCTTTCTGCTCCAGCGGGACGCCGGCGCCATGCAGCATGGCGAAGGTATCCCGGGCGCTGTGGCCAATGGCGAGACACACGCGGTCGGCAGCGACCTGGTACTCTCCGGCGGCACTGCGCAGAACGACGGCACTTACTTGTCCTCCGCTGTGCTCAATGCCTACCAGTTGGGTCTCAAAGCGGATCTCTGCACCCAGATGCAGCAGCTCCCCGCGCAGTCTGGCGACCACTGTGCGCAGTCTATCCGTGCCCACATGGGGAGCGGCCTGATAGAGGATCTCGCGGGGCGCACCGAAGGCGGCAAAGGTCTCCAAAATCGCTGTCTGGCGGGGGTCGTGGGTGCCGGTGTTGAGTTTTCCATCCGAGAAGGTCCCGGCGCCGCCCTCCCCAAACTGGACATTGGACTGAGGCAGCAGAATGCCGTCGTGCCAGAAGGCGGCAACGTCCTGCGTCCGCTGTTCGACGGGACGGCCCCGCTCTATGACCAAGGGGTTAGCTCCGGCACGGGCCAGGAGCAGCGCGCAGAAGAGTCCCGCAGGGCCCATACCGACGACGATAGGGCGGGTTTTGCAGTGCACCGGTCCCTCGGGAAAACGCCAGACAGGGCGATCCCAGCGGGTGATTTTTTTGCTGTGGGCCAGGGCGCGGCGCTCGTCGCCGCAGGTACAGCGCACGGCGCAGACAATACGCACGTCAGTCTTCTTTCTGGCGTCGATGGACTGTCGCACCAGTACCAGGTCTCGCACTGGCTGGCCGCATTCCTGCGCTGCCAGGCGCAGCAAATCTCGCTCCGGCTGTCCGGGGCGCAGGGAGAGATTAGAGATCAGCAGCATAAGTTCCTCATTTCCAGGTTTCCCACACGTCAGGACAGAAACCGACGGTGGCACGCTTGCCGTTACGGACGATGGGGGTCTTCATAAGCTTGGGATGGTCATAGAGCAGGTCTTCCTTGGCCGCTTCGTCAGCCAGATGGCGGTAGAGATCTGCGTCCTCACCCTTGGCTTTGGGGTCAAAGAGTCCCTCACAACCGCCGACAGCCCGGAGCACGGAGTCAAATTCTCCGCCGGACATACCGTTTTTGATCAGATCAATGCGCTGATAGCTGATCCGCCGCTCCTTGAACCAGCGCTCAGCCTTTTTGGTGTCGAAGCACTTAGAGGTGCCGAAAATCTGAATGGCCATGGCGATACCGCCTTTCGATGGTTTTTGGTTATCATATCATGGCTTGCAGTGGGTGTCAACACGCATAAAAACGCCCCACGGAGTCATTCCGCGGGGCGTTGTTGGCTCATGCGAATCAGTAGTACTTCCGCTTGTTTTTGCGGGCGGCCTCAGACTTCTGCTTGCGCTTCAGGCTGGGACTGACATAGTGCTCTCTCTTCTTGACCTCAGCGATGACACCGGCCTTCGCACAGTTTCTCTTGAAACGCTTGAGCGCACTCTCCAGGGATTCGTTCTCTTTGACATGAACTTCAGACATTGTTGTTTCCCTCCCTCCGACGCGCCATGTAGGAGCGCTTCTGACGTCGCACAAGGGCATAGACCTTGCGCGGACTTATTTATTATATACGCAAACAGCTGCTTTGTCAAGAATGGAAGTGCCCAATTGCCGATTATTTAATGATCAGGTTGACAAGCTTATTCTTAACGACAATGCTCTTGCGGATCTGGCCGCTCTCCAGGGCACGGCGAACCTTTTCATCCTCTTTGGCGGCGCTGACAATATCTTCGTCGGTGCTCTCAGCGGGCATGGTCATGGTAGAGCGCAGCTTGCCGTTGATCTGGATGGCGATGGTGACCTCTTCATCCTTGCACTTGTCCTCGTCGTAGCTGGGCCAGGACTCATAGGCGATGGTGTCGTTGTGGCCCATCAGCTGCCACAGTTCCTCTCCGACATGGGGGGTGATGCAGGACATCATCTTGATGAAGCCCTCGGCGTACTCCTTGGGGCAGCTGCCGTTTTTGTAAACCTCGTTGACAAAGACCATCATCTGGGCGATGGCAGTGTTGAAGCCCAGAGACTCAAAGTCTTCGGTGACCTTTTTGACCGTCTGGTGGTAGACCTTGGTCAACTTGCCATCGTCCGTGTCGGTCAGGTTCCCAGCCTCGGAGAAAAAGGCCCAGACGCGGTTGATAAACTTCTTGGCGCCAGCGACACCGGTAGAGGACCAGGGCTTTGAGACTTCCAGCGGGCCCATGAACATCTCATACAGGCGCAGAGTGTCGGCGCCGTAATCGCGGACGATATCGCTGGGGTTGACAACAAACTCAGGGAATCTCTTGCCCATCTTGATACCATTCTCGCCGAGGATCATGCCCTGGTGAACCAGCTTCTGGAACGGCTCCTTGACAGGGCTGATGCCCTCATCATACAGGAAACGATTCCAAATACGGGAGTAGATCAGATGGCCGACGGCATGCTCAGGGCCGCCGATGTAGAGGTCCACAGGCAGCCAGTGTTCCAGCAGCTTCGGGTTACACAGCGCCTTGTCGTTATGCGGGTCAATGTAGCGCATATAGTACCACGAAGAACCGGCGGAGCCGGGCATGGTGGAGGTTTCGCGCTTGCCATGAATGCCGTTGTGATTATAGTTTTTCCACTCCACGGCGTTTTCCAGAGGAGCCTGACCGCCGTGGCCCTTGTAGTCTTCCAGAACTGGCAGCACCAGAGGCAGCTCTTCGTCAGGTAGGAAGTAGGTCTCGCCCTCGTCGGTATAGACACAGGGGACAGGCTCACCCCAGTAACGCTGACGGGCGAAAATCCACTCGCGGAAGTGGTAATTGTTCTTACGGCGGGCAACGCCCAGAGCCTCCAGCTTGGAGGTGATGGCCTCTTTGGCCTCCTCGACCGTCAGGCCGGTGAACTCCTCAGAGTTGATCAGTTTGCAGCCCTTGCCTAGGTAGTCCTGCTTTTCAAAGGCACACTCGGAGACGTCACGGCCCTCAATGACTTGCAGCATAGGGATGTTATGGGCCACGGCATACTCAAAGTCGCGCTGGTCGTGGCTGGGAACGGCCATGACCGCGCCGGTGCCGTAGTTGGCCAGGACAAAGTCGCCAATAAAGACAGGCACTTCCTTGCCGTTGACGGGATTGATGGCGTAGATGCCCTTGAGGGGGCAGCCGGTCTTGCCCTTATTGAGCTCGGTCCGGTCCATGTCGGACTTTCTCACCGTCTGGTCGATATAGGCCTGCACCTCGTCCTTGTTCTCGATGCGATCCATCAAACTCTGGACAATCTTTCCGTCGGGGGCCAAAACCATGAAGGTGATGCCATAGATGGTTTCGATACAAGTGGTGTAGATGGAAA
>CALWWH010000190.1 GCA_944385195.1 uncultured Oscillospiraceae bacterium
AGCTGCAACTACACTGTACAGCTATCTTATTAGGCTCAGGAACCTGCACCCAAATATCTATAGCGGAAGAATGGGCAGCCCCTCATGGGGGTTGCCCATTCTCCAAAAGGCAAAACCATACGGGGAAATGCAAATATGATCATAAAAACCAAAAGATTATTGCTGCGTCCGTTTACGGAACAAGACGCAGCAGATGTGTACGAGTATCTCAAGGCGCCTGCGGTGCATTGTTTTGCTTGCATGAAGCTCAACTCGGTACAGCAGGCTGTTGAGGAAATGAAACATCGTGCCGGAGAAACGGAGTATTACTTTGCCATAACCTTAAAAGAATCAGGCAAAGTCATCGGTGAAATAGATGCGTACCCCGAAAGCGGGGAACCGCACGCTGACGAAAATTCGGCGAGAGATACGTTCAGTCCCTGCTGGATGCTCAATGCAGAGTATCAGGGAAAAGGGTACGCCTTTGAAGCAGCTCACGCATTTTTTGACTACCTGTTCCAAGAGAAGGGGGCAAGGCGTATTTATGCATATACCGAGGAGGATAATTTGGCAAGCCAGCACTTGTGCGAAAAACTCGGGATGCGAAAAGAAGGTTTATTTAAGGAGTTTGTCTCCTTCGTTAACAACCCCGACGGCACTCCCTGCTACGAAAATACCTATCAATACGCCATTTTAAAAAAAGAATGGGAGGCTCACTCCTAATTTTTACAGTAGGGTGCAGCCAAGGGCTGAGAATGCCTTTTTGCCGCCACGGAGAAAGACCTGCAGAGATGCCCAGCCGGCTCTGCGTATCATTTTCATCCAATTGGGTATCCTTACAGTAACGACCGAAAGGGGATGACCAATATGGTGGAACAGGATACCATCAAACTGCTGCGCGAATGCGATGCTGGGATCAAAATGGGCGTGGCATCCATCGAAGAGGTGCAGGATCACGTTACGGACGGTGCATTTCGCCAGCGGCTCAACAGCTGCAAGGACGAGCACGACAAGCTCAAGCACGAGATCCAGGCCCGGTTGGACGCCTTTCACGACGAGGGCAAGAACCCCAATGCCGTGGCCAAGGGCATGTCCTGGATGAAGACCAATGTCAAGCTTACCATGGACGAATCCGACGCGACCATTGCAGATTTGATGACGGACGGCTGCAACATGGGCGTCAAGTCTCTCAATCGCTATCTGAACCAGTACGAGGCCGCCGACGAACGTACCAAGGATATCGCAAAGCGGCTGATCCATCTGGAAGAACAGCTGGCGGTAGACATCCGCAAATATCTCTAAACGTCAAGTGCGCTCCCGCGGATCCGCGGGAGCGCGCTTGACGTTTATGGCAGGCGTTCGTTTACAATCTCACCCGCAGGGGAGATGGTGGCGATACGCAGGGGGATGGCTTTGCCGCTGGCAGCGATGGCTTTTTTGACCGCCAGTTCCATCCCGCCGCAGCAGGGGACCATCATCCGGGTCAGGGTGATGCTGTGAATATCGTTTTCGGTGAAGATGCTTGCGAGCGTTTCGCTGTAGTCCGCTGCATCCAGCTTCGGACAGCCAACGAGGGTCACGCGGCCCTGGATGAAATCCCGGTGAAAGTCACCGTAAGCGTAGGCGGTGCAGTCGGCAGCGACAAGCAGATCCGCGCCATCGAAATAGGGAGCGCTGGCGGGTACCAGCTTCAGCTGCACCGGCCACTGGCGCAGCTGACCGGTGGTGGGAGCGGGCGGCTGCGCATAGGCTCTGCCTTCGAGAGAGGGAACCTCATGGGAGGCGCAGGGCCCGCAGCCGGGATTGCTCTTTTCGTCAAATCGGATGGGTTTCATGCACATGTCTCCTTGTTTTTTCGCTTTTTTTGGGAAGCGATGACCTCTTGCATGTGGGCGTACATCTCCTCGCCCACACACTCTTTGGCGTGCTGGCACCACTGAACACAGGTCAGGGTGTCGTTGTATGCGATGAACCCGCAATGCTCGCAGGCCATCTGGGTGTCGATGGAGAACATTTCGATCAGCTCACCGCAGACAGGACAGGTCTTCTCAATGATGGCGAGATTTTTAGCGCTTCCCTGGCAGCCTTTTAGCATATGGCAGGCCTCCTTTGTTTCTTGATGGAATTAGTATAGCACACTGGCCACTTAAGTTATGTTGCGCTTGCAACATAACTGTACTTGTGATAAAATGGGTCTGAGGTGAGCAACATGAAACAGACCCTGGAGCCATACTTACCAGAGATAGCCGCCAGCCCAATGTTCCGGGGCATCCGTCGGGAGGATCTGGTGAGAATGCTGCACTGCCTGGGAGCTTTTCTGCGGGAGTTTGAGAAGGAAGCATATATCTGCATGAGCGATGAGGACCTGCTCTACGTCGGGGTCGTCCTCACTGGCGGGGTGCAGATGATCCGCGAGGACGTCTGGGGCAATCGGGCGCTGCTGGTGTACATGGGGCCAGGGGAGCTTTTTGGCGAGACCTTTGTCTGCGCCGGCATTCACAACCGCCTGGTTTCCTACGCGGCGGCGGAGAAGACAGTGGTACTTTTCACACCCTTCAAGCGGGTCATTTGTTCCTGCGAGCAATCTTGCGGGTTCCACCGGCAGCTCATCGAAAATGTGGTGGTCGCCCTGGCAGAGAAGAACGTGGCTCTGATAGAAAAGGTGGATCTAGTCTCCAAGCGCAGCCTGCGGGAAAAAATCAGCGAGTACCTGGCCCTCCAGGCAGAATACTACGGCAGCATGGAGTTTGATATCCCCCTTGGCCGCGTGCAACTGGCGCAGTACCTCCATGCCGACCGCAGTGCGCTGACGCGGGAGCTGGGTCAGATGGCCGGCGAGGGCCTGATCGAATTTAATCGCCGACACTTTCGTATTTTGCGCCGTTTGCTGTGAGGCTGCTTGCATTTAATCCCCGAGGATGGTATCATAATGTGTAAAGAAGCTGCCAAAGCAATCCATCACAAATTCAGGTGCTCCCCATCCGAGATGACGCTCTTGTTTTTTTGAGCAAAAGAGGCAGGCTTTCATTTTAACTCTCAGATAGTGCGGATGGAATGACGAATGCCGGACCCCACAAGGAGGCTGCTGCAATGACAAAGATTACATTTATGGGCGCGGGAAGCTGTGTTTTTGCGCGTAATGTCCTGGGTGATTGTATGATGACCCCAGTGCTGCAAGATGCAGAGATTGCCCTCTACGATATCGATCCCACCCGCCTGGAGGAGGCGGAACTGATCATCTCTGCCATGAACCGGAATGTAAACCAGGGCCGGGCGACGGTCAGGGCCTATCTCGGTGCCTCGCAGCGCAAAGAGGCCCTGCGGGATGCGCGCTTTGTGGTCAACGCCATTCAGGTGGGCGGGTACGAGCCCTGTACAGTCATCGACTTTGAGATCCCGAAGAAATATGGCCTGCGCCAGACCATTGCCGACACCATGGGCATCGGCGGTATCATGCGTGCCCTGCGCACCATCCCGGTGATGGAGGAGTTTGCCTGCGACATGGAGCAGGTCTGCCCTGATGCGCTGCTGCTCAACTATACCAACCCCATGGCGATGCTCACGGGATATATGCTCCGCTATACCGGCGTTAAGACCGTGGGCCTGTGCCATAGCGTTCAGGTGTGCAGTGAGGACTTACTGCGCGCCCTGGGCATGGAAGACCAGCTGGAAGGCCGCCGGGAGCTGATCGCGGGTATCAACCACATGGGCTGGCTGCTGGAGATCCGTGACCGGAACGGCAATGACCTCTATCCTGAGATCCGCCGTCGGGCAGCGGAAAAAAACGCCGGGGAGAAGCACAAGGACATGGTTCGCTATGACTACCTCCAGCACCTGGGCTACTACTGTACCGAGTCCAGCGAACACAACGCGGAGTACAACCCCTTTTATATCAAGGCAAGCCACCCGGAGCTGATCGAGCGCTTTCACATTCCCCTGGATGAGTATCCCCGCCGCTGTGTCAGCCAGATTGCACAGTGGCAGGCCTGCAAGGAGGATATCCTGAAAAACGGCGTCATCAGCCATGAGCGCAGCCGCGAGTACGCCTCCCACATTATGGAGGCGGTGATCACGGACACGCCCTATAAGATCGGCGGCAATGTACTCAACAGGGGTATGATTCCGAACCTCCCGGCGGAGGCCTGCGTCGAGGTGCCTTGTTTGGTCGACGGCATGGGTGTCCACCCGACCTACGTCGGTCCGCTGCCGGCGCATTTGGCAGGGATGAACCAGAGCAATATCAGCGCGCAGCTAGCGGCTATTGAGGCTGCCCGCAGCCGGAAGAAGGAGGATATCTACCGCGCTGTGCTCCTGGATCCTCACACCGCAGCGGAGCTTACCTTGGACGAGATCGTCAGCATGTGCGATGAGATGGTGACTGCCCACGGTGAGTACATGGCGATGTACCATTGACCCTCCGGCGAAGCAGGGTAGGCGAAGAGACTGATA
>CALWWH010000191.1 GCA_944385195.1 uncultured Oscillospiraceae bacterium
CTTTGCCGCCGGGGTGGCATCCGTACCCCTCCACCGGCTCGAAGCACCGTGTGCGGGCTTTGTGCCGGAGCGTTGGCAGGGATGGCAGGCAGCCCTGAAATGCGGGCCGGGTTCTGCTCCGTATTGGGGGTGTGAACCGAGGGGTTGAAAATGGTGCAGGATAAAGCAGGTGGCCGCAAAGCGCCCACCTGCCTCCTGACACCGCCCCGCAATGCGGGTCGGGGAGCGTTTTGACAGGTGGTCGGTTTCCCGTTTTTTTGCTGTGGCAGGTGGTCGGAAAAAGAACAGGAAGCAGGAATATCAGCCTGCCTCGGTCGGCGTTTGGGTGGCCGGGGCAGGTGGTTTTGGAGGGAATTGCACATGAAACATGAGTGGAGACCCGCCCCCAAGGGCGAGGAGGCCAAGGAGCGCATCCCAGCGTGGCTGTACCCTTCCACGCTGGAGACCATCGACAAATTGGTCAAAGAGAACAACTGCAAGAGCCGCAGTGATTTTCTGGAAACAGCCGCGCAGTTCTATGCGGGCTATCTTTCCGGACAGGAGGCCACTGCCTATCTGCCGCCCGCGTTGGTGGCGGCCATGCGCGGCACGGTGCAGGACAGTGAGAATCGAATCGCCCGTCTGCTCTTCAAGCTGGCAGTGGAGATCAACATGATGATGAATGTGCTGGCAGCGGGCATGGAGATCAGTGATGAGGATCTGCGCCAGCTCCGCGCCCGAGCGATCCGCGAAGTCAAGCAGACCAACGGCCGCATCAATTTCAAAGATGCAATTGATTACCAGCGGGGCGATGAATAAATCAAAACGAGGTGACAGCCTGTGCCGCGACTGATTTTCAAATGCCCCTATATCAAAGGCGGCACATCTGCCGCTTGCGCACACCTGGAAAACTATGTGCAGTATATGGCGACTCGCAATGGCGTTGAACGGATCGACCCAGGACGCGATGGGTGGCAAGCTACAAAGCGGCAAAAGGAAATGATAAAACAGATCCTCCGTGACTTTCCGCTCAGCCGCGGGATATTTGAGTATGAAGATTATCTGGTAACACCTACCCGCTCCAATGCATCAGAATTTATCACCCGCGCGCTGGAGGACAACTATGACCGCATTGCAAAAATGGATAACTACCTGAACTACATTGCGACTCGTCCCCGCGCACAGCGCATTGGCTCCCACGGATTGTTTACCGGCGCAGAAGACAGCCTTGTGCTGGCGCAGATAGCGGAAGCGGTTGCGATGCACCCCGGAAATGTATGGCTGCCTATCATTTCCCTGCGCCGGGAGGATGCTGCCAGACTTGGTTATGACAAGGCGGATGAATGGAAAGCGTTGCTCTCCAAGTACGCCATGGATATGGCCGAGGCGATGAAGATACCCTGGGAGGACTTCCGATGGTATGCCGCCTTTCACGATGAGGCGCACCACCCCCATGTCCACATGGTCTGTTTCAGTGCAGATCCGTCCAAAGGATTTCTGACCAAGCAAGGCATCGCACAGATCAAGTCGGGGTTGGCAAAAGAAATCTTCCGGCAGGATCTGACGGAACTCTATCAAAAGCAGACACAGCGCCGAAATGAGCTCAATACAGATGCTCGGGCGGCGCTCCGTGGAGTGATTGAGGAGATGCAGTCCGGAAACATTCAAAATGTACACATTGAGGAGCGGCTGCAGTATCTGGCCGACCGTCTGCGGTTCTTGTCCGGCAAAAAGCAATACGGCTATCTCAAGGCCCCGCTCAAAGCCGTTGTGGATGAAATCGTAGACGAGCTTGCAAAAGATCCGCGTGTTGCTTCGGCATACGATCTGTGGTATGAACTGCGGGAAGATGTGCTGCGCACCTACAAAGATGATTTGCCGGAGCGGCTGCCGCTCTCCGAACAAAAGGAATTCAAGCGCCTCAAGAATCTCGTCATTGAGGAAGCGGTGAAGCTTGGACAGCGCCAGCAGGTGTTCCACCCAGATGATATCCAAGATGACGATCCTGCGGAGCAAGCAGAAGCGGCATCGTCATTTGCCGGTGAACAGGCCAAGCAGACTAAGGGGCATTCGCCAGATGAGTCGAGTGCTGGGCGGGGTTTCGCCCAATACGCACTCGGCAAAAAGTATCGAGACGGACAGGGCGTTGAAAGGAACATTCAGAAGGCGGTGGAGCTGTTTACTCTTGCGGCAAAGCAGGGAAACAGCTTCGCCGCCTTTGCCCTTGGAAAGATGTATCTCAGTAATGACGCCTCTTTACCCAGGGACGAGGCTACCGCTCTGAATTGGATCACATACGCATCAGAGCGTGGGAATCAGTTTGCGCAGTGCTACTTAGGCAAGCTTCTGTTAAAGGGAGCAGATGGTATCCCCCAAGATACCAATGCCGCTCTCCGTTGGTTGCGTGCCTCAGTAGATCAGGGCAATGTGTATGCGGAATACGCTTTGGCTATGGCCTACCTCAAGGGGAAAATAGTTCCCAAGGACGCTCTCAAAGCACTGGAGCTACTTCGGCATGCGTCAAGTCAAGACCATCAATTCGCACAATATCAGTTGGGCAAAATGTTGCTCCAGGGCGAGGAGGCTCCCAAGGATGTAGCTGCTGCGGTTCACTGGTTGACTGTTTCTGCTATGCATGGAAACCAATATGCCCAGTACGCACTTGGAAAACTCTATCTGCTTGGAAAAGATGTAGAGAAAGATAAGTCCAGTGCAGCTAAGTGGTTTCAGATGGCAGCGGATCAGGGGAATGAATACGCTCAATATTTTCTGAAACACATGGATGACCCTGTGGGGCAGTCACCCGCTGCAGCGGTGATCACATTGCTCCATTCCCTGGCCAATATTTTCCGAGAACAGAGCCAGTTTCCCACCAGCGGCATTGTAGTCGCAGTCGACCGAAAACTTTTACGAAAAATCAAGGCAAAGAAAATTGCTCAAGGCCACAAGGCAGATGACCATGAGCCAAAGATAGGTCTGCAATAAAGGAGGTTGTTTTTTTGAAACGCACGAATGAATTTCTGCTCCATGCTGGGCGGACTCAGAAAGAGAATGGTCAGAAATTGAAAGAACAAAAACCGATCCGCCGTAGGCCCATCCTATTCCATCGAAAACTGCGAGGGAGAAACCAGTAGGAGGTGCAGTATGCCCTACATCCACTTCACTGATGAGCAAAAGCTTCGTGCAAACTCCGTTGATCTGGTGGAGTTCTTGCGGCGGCAAGGGGAAAAGCTCATCCCATCCGGCCGGGATAAGCGTCTCGCCTCCGATCACAGCATCACCGTCCGCGGAAACGAATGGTACGACCATGAGGCCGAGGAGGGCGGCGGCCCCATCTCCTTTGTGCAGACCTTCTATGGTCTGAGCTACCCCGAGGCAGTGACACGCCTGCTGGGCGGTGAGAAAGGCGAGGTGTATCAACCAGCACAGAAAAAGGAGCAGGAGGAGCCGAAAGAATTTGCCCTGCCTCCCGCCAATCAGACAATGCGCCGTGTGTATGCCTACCTGCTTCAGCAGCGGCATATCAGCCGGGAGATCCTCAATACCTTTGCCCAGAAAGGGCTGATCTATGAAAGCCGGGAACTGTCCAAGGATAAGACCAAGGAGTATCACAATGCTGTGTTCGTCGGAACCGATGAGCATGGCGTTGCCCGTCACGCCCACAAACGAGGTATCTATACGCAGGGAAAAAGCTACCGTGGTAATGTAGAAGGTTGCGATCCCAGACACAGCTTTCACTGGACTGGGAGCAGTGAACGACTCTATGTGTTCGAGGCCCCCATTGATCTGTTGGCCTTTTTGACCTTGTACCCAGAGGATTGGCAGCGCCACAGCTATGTGGCTCTCTGCGGTACAGCGGAACACGCCATGCTCTGGATGCTGGAGCAGAATCCAAAGCTGCAAAAGATTATCCTCTGCCTGGATCATGATGCGGCTGGGATCGAGGCAGCAGGGCGGCTCACAGACATTCTGCGGGAGCATGGTTACACACAGGCCGCTCCGCTGCGCTCGATCAACAAGGATTGGGACGAAGATTTGAAAGAACAGCATGGTCTGGAGGCTCAACCACCGGAGGAACATCCTCAGCTTATTGTTGCAGGAATGATATGTGAGCGGATAGGTGCCAAGTGCAAAGAGGTCCGGCCAGAGCAGGCGGCCTACCAGATCCCGCGCCTGCTTCAGCAGTACCAGAACGACCTTCACTGGGGCCGTTTTGAGCAAGCGATGGATCGTATGGAAACCATGTCAGCATTGGCGCTCTCTGTAGTACTGCGGGAGTGTCGGCAGATGGGAACTATACTGACAGAGGAACAGGGCGCATTGTTTCTGAAAAGCCGTATTCATCCGCACCAGAATCGTGGTTCACTCAAAACCCGCGCCACTGAGATTGACATGGAGTTCCAGAGCGTACTGGCCAAAGATGCCGTGGAAGGCATTCGTACCGATGCGGAGAAGAAAGCCGCTGCCAGTGCGTGGCTGGAGCTGGCCATTTCCTGCGCCAAAGTGCCGGTCAAGTATGAGGCTGATGAACTCAAGCGGCAGCAGAAAGAAGAAAAGGCACAGCGCGAGACCAGCCAAGCAATGGCCTGACCCTGAAACAGCAAAGAGGAGGACTGGATCAGATCCATTCCTCCTCTTTATCGCTGCCGATTGTGGTACGGCTGATAAATTCAGCCTGCTCGCTCTCATCAGCCAAGCGGGTCTCCCACTTCCCACAGTCCGGACACTGCTCCGGCAGCTCCGGCGCATCGAACAGATAGTGGCAGTTGTTACACGCACAGATCAAAACACTCACCTCGATATGTTTTCATTATAGCAGACAAACGATGTCCTGAACATCCCCTTCTGGTATTAAGTCTTCCAGACACAGAAGGAGGAAATCATGCCATCTCAGATTATCACACTGATCTCAGTATCTGCCGTCATGTTTCTTGTGATTGGCGGACTCGCATTCATCTCGCACTATTATACACTGAACGGGATCAAATCCAAAACGGTAGGCGATGGCCAGCATGGAACCGCGCGATGGGCTACCAAGCAGGAAATCCGACAGACCTATGCCCATGTGCCCTTTGAACCGGAGCTATGGCGAAAAGGAGAGCACCTGCCGGCGAAGCAGGGACTCATCCTCGGATGCGAAGGTCCCAAGGATCATGTTACCGCACTCGTTGATACCGATGACATTCACGCCATGGTTACTGCCGCCAGCGGCGCCGGAAAGACCGCATTCTTCTTATACCCTAACATTGAATACGCCCTTGCGTCTGGAATGTCCTTTCTCTGCACGGATACCAAGGGCGACCTGTTCCGCAACTATGCGGGCATTGCCAAAGACTGCTATGGATATCAGATCGCAGTGCTGGATCTGCGAAACCCCACCCGGTCAGACGGCAACAACCTGCTCCATCTCATCAACAAGTATATGGACATTTATAAGGCTAATCCCAGTGATCTGGCTGCAAAGGCTAAGGCGGAGAAGTATTCCAAGATCCTGGCCAAGACCCTGATCAACACCAGCGGTGGTGACAGCGCCCAGTATGGACAGAACGCATTTTTCTACGACAGTGCCGAGGGGTTGCTGACAGCCATGTTCCTGCTGGTGGCTGAATATCTGCCCACTGAGGATGAGAATGGAAATCCAGTCGAGAAACGGCACATCGTCTCTGTATTCAAGCTGGTGCAGGAGCTTTTGGCTCCGTCCAAGGTGAAAGGTAAAAACCAATTCCAGCTTCTGCTGGAGAAGCTCCCGCCCAACCATAAGGCCCGCTGGTTTGCAGGCTCCGCCCTCAACACTGCGGAACAGGCCATGGCCTCTGTGATCTCCACAGTTCTGTCCAGGCTCAATGCCTTCCTCGATTCAGAGATGGAGCAGATTCTCTGCTTTGATACCGCTATCGATGCGGAGAAGTTCTGCAACGAGAAATCTGCTATCTTTATCGTGCTGCCCGAGGAGGATCAGACCAAGTATTTCATGGTATCCCTCATCCTCCAGAATCTGTACCGGGAGATCCTCACCGTGGCCGACGAGAATGGCGGTCGGCTGAAGAACCGAGTAGTCTTCTTTGCAGATGAGCTGGGCACCTGCCCCCCCATCCAGTCATTGGAGCTGATGTTCTCTGCCTCTCGTTCCCGCGGTCTGATGCTGGTGCCCATCGTACAGAGCATCACGGGCCAGCTACAGAAAAACTACGGAAAAGAAGGCGCGGAAGTGATCGTGGACAACTGCCAGGTCAACCTATACGGCGGCTTCGCACCGGCCAGCCAGACAGCTGTCGAACTGTCCAAAGCTCTTGGCAGCCGCACAGTGATGAGCGGCAGTATCTCCCGCGGGAAGAACGATCCCAGCCAGTCCCTCCAGATGATGGAGCGTCCCCTCATGACGCCAGACGAACTCAAGTCTATGCCCAAGGGGAGCTTTATCGTAGCTAAGACCGGCGTTCATCCCATGAAGGTCAAACTGCGATTGTTCCTCGACTGGGGCATCCGGTTTGGCAAGCCCTATGAGGTCCCGGAAAAGGCACAGCGGGCCGTGGCCTATGCGGATAAGCAGGAACTGGAGGAGTCTATCATCCGGCGCAACTATGGCACTGTGGCCGAGCAGCCGCCGCAGGAAACAACCTCTGCTGCGGGAGGCATGAGTCAGGGTATGCAGGCCAGTCCAGATTCACGCAAGACGGCCTTTCGGCCTTGAGGGAGGGGAACAGAATGAACGGCTTTAGAAATATCTATGCTTCCGATCTGAGCCACAGGGCCAGAAGTGTCTATATGTACCTGAAGGACCGGGCAGACCGCGAGGGTCGCTGCTGGCCGGCCATCAAGACCATCGCACTGGAGCTGGGGCTTTCGCGTTCCACAGTCAAGCGAGCGCTGGACGATCTCGTGAAAGCTGGACTGCTCCGCAAAGATCCACGCTGGCGGGAGAACGGGAGCTACACTTCGAATCTGTACCACATTGTTTGAGTTTATCATCCATATAGAGAAACAAAAAGCAGGCTCTTCCCGCCAGGGGGAGAGTCTGCCTTTTTGGTGAACCGAGGATAGGGTCATGATGAACCAACCAGAAGTGCCCACCCTAAGAAGCACTATTTCAGAAAAGAAACAATATCTACCCTTGATCCATGCTTGAATAGCGTATAAGAACATCAACTACTGCGAGGATACGATCTACATCGTGAGCTGGCAGACCCTGCATTCGATCCATCAAACGAGAGGCATCTGCCTGATGCTTCTTCACCAGCAAATTGCTCAACACCATATCGGACGAAACCTCCAAGGCGTTCAGAATCAGGATGAAGGTTTCAAGTGACGGAATCTTTTGTCCTCGCTCAAGCGCACCGACATAGTTGATACTTAACCCTGCCTTCTCAGCCAGGTCTTCTTGGCGCAGATTCCTCATCAAACGGAACTTGCGTATATTTTTCCCTATGGACTCAAGTTCCATCGTGATACCTCCTGCGAGTGTATATAGTACCACTAATAGTATAGATTGAGTCCAAAAAAGAATACACATTCCATTAGCGTTGACATAAACTCTAATGGTGTTGATTGTTGGTGAAATTTATCTTATAATATCCAATAATAGCGGCTGCGTTTCGGCCTTAATATTTAATCAGCCTGCATGGGTCAGCTCAAGGGAGCATGGGTCAATAATCCAAACCGCTTTGTTTTTTGTGCGGGCATATCTTACGGTAGAGCCAGTTCCACTCGATGTTCCATCCCAAACAGCAAGCAGGATATCGGCATGATCCACCATGTACTGGTTTCTTTTCTGCATACAGTCTGATGTATATTGTCTCTGGAGCATGGTTTCACGGTCACACAGCTCTGCGATTTTATAGTATCGGTCCCTCAAAGGCTCGGACCATTTTGCGGCCTGGGTTTCACAGGGGATAGCGGCTTCCAGCGTAATAAAGGGATACTCTGCTTTCAGTTCAAGAACGATCTCTGCGGCGTACATATCCACGCCAATAGCCATCCCCGACAGGAAGTGTCGAACACCTTCTTGCTCAATCAACTGCACGATACAATCGCGGAGTTTTTGCTTTAACGCAATGCACCGATCATCATTCTCATTAAAACGGAAAGGTAAGTTCTGAGGTCTGTGGCCTGTGAAAGCGCATGCACGACCTTTTCCAAATGCCGGGCGAAAGAGACTTGTTAATTTCATGCTGTTGCTCCTCCTATGTATTAGCGTATTAATCTATATTGCTAATACATAGTATAGCATACGATGCGCAAAATGTGTCGAATTAAAACGAAGGGCCGCAAGAATCACTTGCAGCCCTCGAAATAGATCAATTTATCTTCTTTTTTGCCTGTTTAATCATCAGTTCTACGATTTCCAGTATCCGTTGCTGCTCTTCAGCCGGAAGCTCCTTCAGCTCCTCGGAGAGAATGCCAGAGCGGTACTCAGCGGTATGCGTTATCACATCGCAGAAAATTGCATCCGCAGATGTTTCAAGGCCATTGATGATGGCGATCAACTTTTCGCAGCGCGGAAAAGAGGCGCCTCTCTCAACAGTAGAAATATAATTCGTAGTTAAGCCCAGCCGCTCTGCGAATTGATCCTGCGTCAATCCCAATTTTTCGCGGCATTGCTTAATTCGCTCACCTATGCGCTTATCAATCATTCAACTTTCCGCCTCTCCTTTCTGTGTCGTTACAGATTAGTATAAGGATTAGCGGCGCAGTCATACAGAAACGCTAATGCACAGACTTTGTATTAGCGTTATAGAGATTTTAGGAAAATTGTTGTTGCACAATAGTGAATAAACTGTAAAAAATCCTTTCGATGCTTCAAATGAATTCCAACCAACCACTTTAGTGTGGTATAATAGACTACAAGACTATGCCCTCATTTTTGTTGGGACACGCATGTGAGGTTTTGCTTATGAATCGATGGAGGGGACAGCCAGCAGCTGTCTCATTGCGATATGAGAAATTAATCCTGTCTGTAGAAGAAACCACATCCGCAAGTGGATGTGGCTCCTCCTGTGCGGCCTTTTCATGCCCTGCGTCAGTCTGCCCTTGTGGCAGTGCGGCGCAGGGCATTTTTTATCTTCTGAAAGGAGACGAAGAATATGAGTCTGAAATATACCTGCCCCAGCTGTGGAACACCCTTGGGCTATGAGGGATTGTGCTGGAAATGCAAATCTGAACAGGAGCGGAAGGCTGCTCTTGCTTGGACACCGGAACAAATCACAGAAAAGCAAAGAAACCTGATTCAGAACATCCAGCGGC